>NZ_SPQR01000002.1:0-300000 GCF_004766055.1 Desulfosporosinus sp. Sb-LF
GGTTGTTCCATTTGATAACGTTATATTAGCTCTGATTACTTGACCTACTGTTGGGCTTGTCACTAATGTATAGCCATCTGCTCCATCAATTACACTTACTCCTGTAACTGTATCTGGGGCACATACATTATTAGTTGCAGTCCAAGTGCTTGTACCTGTGTATCCATTAACAGAAACATCAACACTGATCTTTTTGCCCATATTGTCACTTGTTACAGTATATGATGCTGTTGTTCCAAGTACTGTATCAGGACTATCTTGATAATACCATTTGTACACCGCATCGGTATTTACAGGATATGAGCCTATGGTTGTTCCATTTGATAACGTTATATTAGCTCTGATTACTTGACCTACTGTTGGGCTTGTCACTAATGTATAGCCATCTGCTCCATCAATTACACTTACTCCTGTAACTGTGTCTGGGGCTGTTACTGCTGTACTGACTGTGATTGCTGATCCGGTTGACACGTTTCCAGCTGCATCGATTGCGTATACTACATAGGTTCCTGCTGTTGTAAAGTTTGCTGTACTCAGGTTCGCTGAGACTCCGGCTGTTGCTGCTGCCTTGATTCCGTTTGCGGCTAGCCCTGCTGCATCAATCGCACCTGGGGTTGTGACTGTTGCCTGCGGAACTAGGTATAAGAAGCCTGCTTCATTGCTGGTAGCTGCTACATCGTCACCGATTACTACCGCGCCTGCTGTTACACCCGATAATGTCGGTGCTACAGTGTCTGCTGCTTCTAAATTGAGTGTAATCTCTATCGCTCGCATTAAAGTCGTATCACTGTTTGATCTAGCCACCAGTAAAAAGGTTCCTTGCCAGGCTGAATTCTGAAGCGTAATTGCTCCTGTAGAGGGATCTACACTTACCCCAGGATAAGAATTTATTAGACTCCAAGTGACTCTTTCTAAAGGCATCACTCTCCCGTATTGGTCCATGACCGTCACCGTGAAATCATCTGATGTTGTCGACCCACTGGTGGGAATCCATAGGGATGAGACTCCGCCACTGATCGTTAAACTATCTGCTCTCGCAGCACGTATTATGACATCAATGCTTATCGAAGATGCTGTTGTTGCATCTGATATCCTGGTTACCTCTAACACTAAGGCCACTGTTGTATCTACTGATGGAATTGTGATTGCTCCGCTAGTGGTAATTACTCCAGGGTTACTTGAAGTCTTAATTGCTACTGTGAAACCAGTTGGTACTGTCGGAAGTGTAAGGTTTGATGCATCCCATTGGATTTCTGTAATCCCAGCGGCCACTTGTGCTGCTGTTTGGGCTTGTGCTGCAGGTACTACAACATTGATGCTTATTGATGATGCTGTTGTCGAATCTGATGTTCTAGTCACTTCAAGTACTAAAGCTACTGTTGTATCTACTGATGGAATTGTAATTGCTCCGCTAGTAGTAATTACTCCAATGTTACTTGAAGTCTTAATTGCTACTGTGAAACCAGTTGGTACTGTTGGAAGTGTAAGGTTCGCTACACCCTGTACTGGTGCTGCAATTGTTGTAATCCCAGCTGCCACTTGTGCTGCCGTTTGGGCTTGTGTTTGGGCTGCTGCAATAGTTATTACTTTAGTCCCAGTAACTCCAGAAGCCGCATTGGTTGCAGTTACTGTCACAGTTCCAACTCCTGTAGCTTGTAAATAACCCGTTGATGCATCAATCACTGCTGTCCCATCTGATAAAGTAGCAACTGACCAGGTTACAGCCTTATTCGTTGCATTTGCCGGTGTTACCTCTGCTAACATCTGTAACGTTCCACCATTTACAACAGTATCTGCGATAGCTGAACCTGTAGTAGCACTTGTAACGTTAATAGCACTTACTAAAACCGTTTGAACACTACTTGCATGAGTACCAGTGATTTCTATGCTACCGCTTGCTCCGGCTATTATAGCACTAGGAGCCACATTGGCTACTAGGTTTATAGGAGCATCGGAAGTCACAGTGCCCATAGTTCCGTTATTGGTAATAGTTGAACCCCCTGCACCCGCCGCTACATTAATGTCATTTACTGTTGCTCCTGATGCGACTGTGATTTCTACTGGAGCGTTGCAAGTTATGCTACTAACTATTGCTCCTTGATTTACATTTATTGTCAAATTCCCGGAATTCCCATTATTCGCATTGACTGTTATTGATCCCGGACTTCCAACTATGCTGATGATTGCACCGTCATGATCAGATATAGTTAAGGTGTTACCATTCGCATATTCAGTCCATGTGCCAACTTTTACGTTGTTAATGTTTACTTTATCACTAACAACTACATGATTTTCAAATGATGCATTTTTTGTGTCGACGGTCAAATTACCTTTAATGCTTTTAACCGCAGTTCCCGTTAAACTAGATGTTCCAGTAAGGTCATGTTGGAATAATACATTGCCTGTTAGGGCATATGCCCCAAAGTTAATGGTAAGGGAACGGGAAACAGTTATATCCATTGTTATATCGTGTGTAAATGTAATTTCGGTAATATTCGGATCAGCTAGTGCAGCATTTAGGTCTGTTATAGTCTCTACGTATTTGTATGTTACTCCTGAATTATGGTTGCCGCCACTGCTGCTACTACCGCTACCACCACCACCAGGCACTACTGGCACTACTGGATCAACAGGGGCTACCGGATTAACAGGGGCTACACCTGCGCGTACAACATCAGAAACCACAGACGTACCACCTAATGCTGTTACAACACTGTTAGCGGAAAGCTTACTACTCACATACTTAGTGCCTTCATTGACTGCACCATTCGTGAGAACAATACCGGCATTGTATTTAGCAGCAAGAGGTGCCCCAGTCAAGGCGTCGATTGCTGTTTCGCCATTTGCTATGAAGACATGATCATATTTCAGAACGCTGTCAAATGCTTTAAGTACTGCAAGGTTCGTGTCGTATGCTGTGGTTCCAAACACGCGGGTTGGGCTTGGAAACTGAGCTCTGACAGCGTCACTGATCACGCCGATGCCGCCAATGACATCTGTTGTTTGCACTCCCGTATTTTCAGTCAGAAATGCTTTGACACTAGTAGGAATTGTATCTTTTTCGGTTAAGAGAATTGGCTCAGTTTGAGCAGAAGCAATCGCGGAGATAGAGAGCGCATCTTGGTTCATCCAGCCGAATGCAACAGCAGCTTTGCTTACTGGAGCTCCGAGCGCAATCATTTGTTTGGCGATATTCACGGATGTCTGGAAACGGTCAGATCCACCAAGGGGTACAACCTTAATTCCCATGCCTGTTAACTCATCAAGAACTGCTTGGCTAATCACAGCAGTTCCACTGGTCACATAAACCGTCTTAACTTTGAGTTTATTAAGTTCAGCTTTAGTGTCAGCATTTAGTACATTTCTAGCCTCTGTCAGAAGGATTGGCGCTTTAAGGAACGTAGCGAGTGGGCTAGCTGTCAGTGCATCCACCATACCATAGGAGGCTGATGATGCAAGCACTGCTGTGTCAGTCCAACCTGTTTGATCGGCAATTAGCGCAGCAGTTTGTTCAGCAGTAGCTCCACCCAAGCGAGTTGGGATTACACCATCAGCGAGCGCGTTTAACGGAATCATCGTTGCCATACTAGCAATAGCTAATGAAACTATTACTTTCTTAGTTTTCCTCATGTATTGAATTTCTCCTCTCAATGTTCGGGTCTCACTTTTCTGTATGGGAAATCATTTTTCCTTAAGTGGCATCATTCAGTTACCTCATAAAATCAGGTTTTTAAATTTAAAATTCCTAGAGCAATCAAAATAATAGTAACCCCAGAAAGGTCACTGCAGTAAACGTTCTTTTCAAAGGCCTCCAACAAGATGCTTTCCCATTGGCATCGGCGTTGGTATCTTGGCTCGGCTTTATATTGTCATAACCATAGATACTGTTTATGAGAAACCGTCTGTGCCCCGGATACCTCTGCTACCATCGTCGAAGAAAATAAACCTACAAAGTTATACATGTAGTTAATCTTCTCATAAGCAGCATTTTCATTTTTACCGTAATATCGCTCAAATCTATTTCTTTTTCAATTCCACAGATTTGAGCAACTAAACATTCGAACTGGTCTCCCCCTTTCTACAAGACACATTGACAACTTCAATTCGTTGTAATTGAATTCCTCGAATTCATCCAATCAATCTGGCCATGTGCTTGCCTTTTCGAGAATAGGACTTTCTTCCCACTACGAATAAGACTAATCACTGTTTTACTAGGAAAAGAGTCCTTGAACATAGGTACTTCTATAAAAACTTTAATATACCTTTGATTGCTATTACATTTTTTCTATTATTTTCCTTTATTTTTTGCTATTTTAGAGTAATTTTTTTCATTGTACCTTTAAATATTACAAAATTTTCACAAATACGGCCGTGCAATTCTTCCTTATGTTTAAGTCAGTTCGGCTCCATTAATACAAATAGCATTAATTTGGTTTGTAATACTACCTGTAAATGATCATTAATACGCACAAAAAAAGGAGCGAACCACTGAATTTCAGTAGCTAGCTCCTTCCAAATAGCTTTGAGGGAAGTTCCGCAAGGCGATTGACAGTTTATCCAATTGATTTTTTATTTTTGTATTATTTCTTATCGCGAGCCATTGTGCTAAACTCTCCCGTCGATAATTGTGAACTCAAGTTCTTGTGTTCCAACATGTGATTGATGCTAATTCCCAGTCCTAAAAGTACCCAAAACACTGGGGCTACTGAAACAATACTATCGTTGAAAAAGGCCGCACCAAGGTAACCGCAAACTGCAACAAAGATAGCTACACCTGCCCTTGAAGCAAAATCACTATAATCATTTCTAAAATAGAGCATACTACTTCTTACGAAATAAGCAATAAACAAGGATAAGAGAGCTAGAAGGGAGATTATCCCAGTGTTTATGCCGACTTGCAAATATAAGTCATGAGGCTTATCTACCACCTGCCACATATCACCGTAATAAGCATAGAATTTTCCCATGAAATCATTCTGGGGGAAATAGATAGCAAAGGTATCTGGTCCGTACCCTACAAATAAAGTATGCTTCAGCAAAGGAATTGATCTGGACCAGATATATCCCCGGGATGAGCCTAGTAATTCTTTGCCTTCAAATCCCCACTTTTCTACTGGTTGGATATTGACAACTTGTCCTTTGCTATTCAATAAAGCGACTTGATTGTTGGCTAGACTAAAGTTTAATTTAAGAATGCCTTTCTCTAATTGTAGAGCATTCATATTATTAAACTTACCCAGCTTAAGCAGGTAGTCCTTGTACCTATCATCCTGCAAATCAACCTTGCCAGTACTTTGCTCAAATTTCATACCTATCGGACGGTCATCTCTATCCATAAACGTAATTTGGTCACCATTTACCGCAAACTTAAGGGTCTCGGTTGGTGTCACTAAGGTTGCTTGGTTCCCTTTGATAACTAAACCTTGAAGGAGAGAATTCGCTTTGGAATCGTCTTTCCCTGTACTTCCTGTAATCTTGGCGGCATCAGAAACTAAGGAACCGATCCTTGAGCCTAAATATCCTTTCGACATGTAATTAAGACCAAACACTATAAGACCCAAAATCACAAACCCGCCTACAAAGTACTTCCAGTTCCTAAGTATGTACTTGTTGATCATAATCATTAAAATGACGAGTGCAATAACACCACCTAGCATACCTGCACGCGAAGTAGAGCCCAACCAGTTTACCGCCATTAAAAGAGTGAAACCGGCAAAGAACGCTTTCAGCCAACCTCTTCTGGTGAGGACAAATAAGGTGAATGACAAAGGAAAAAGCATGGCCATATAGCTACCAACATAGTCAAGATGATAGAGCGTAGCATAAATCATATGCTTAGCAAATTGAAACTGTAATTTATCTGCCATTTGTTTATAAGCTGCAGGCAAAATCAGGTTTTTTCCGAAAGCGGATTTAAAAAAATCATACCCACCGTATTGAAACACACCAATAATGCCAATAATGATTGCTCCTGTGAACAGTGCCCCTAAAAGAACTTTGATATGCTGTTCCTTATTCACAAGATTCATGGTGACAAATAAAACAGCCATATAGGCCAAAAGTACGTACATCCCTTCATAACGATCGACGAAACCCGTTAACGAGATATCGGTATACTGAGAAAACTCCGTAGAAAGAATTACAAAAAAAGCATAAACTGCGATTGGAATATAATAATAGCTCCCCTTTATTCTATCGAGTCCGTAAAACATAACCACTAATGCCAAAACAACGACAGCTAAGATACTGCTAATTAAGATCCAAACCATCTTGTAATACGAGAAGAAGTCCAGATTTTCCTTCTGACCCGTCCAAAAATCAAATGATGCGCCAGTTAACGGTACAACTTTAAGATACACTATTAAGGGCACTACCGTTAGCAAAAACATTAGTGGCAACAATAAATACCAGTTGTAATTTATGTCACTATTCTTCTTTATCAAAAAATTCCTCACCTTCCTCAAAAACATTTAGTATATGCTGAATTCGAAAAACAAAATGTATTATTATGGGATTTTTAGGATGTCTCTTATTCCGACTAGTTTCCTTTGTAAATTCCGCTAAAGATCGGAAACCCTCGGTACTCCGCGACAAAGCTAGCGTGAACAAGAGATGCCCCGCCCAGAAACAAAGCATTTCTTAGATAAAAAGGGCCTTATCCTTTTTATCAGTTCTTTCTCCCATCGCGTTCTATGGACCAAAGACGTATCGCAATCTTATCTAATTCTAGGTGGGGGCTATTGAACACTTATGAATATTTAACATTCAGAGTGCTCCTTTTTTTTAAAAAGGAAATTCAGTCATTCCAAGGTCTTAAAGTATGAACCTACCTCAATACATTTTGCTATAGTAATTTAAATATTCGCCAGACGTTACCTTTGCCAACCATTCTTCGTTATCTAGATACCACTGAATTGTTTCACCAATACCCTGCTCAAAAGTATAAGAAGGACACCAGCCCAGTTGCGTGGTAATCTTAGTGTTATCAATGGCATATCGCCTGTCATGACCTGGCCTATCCTCTACAAAAGTGATCAAAGTCTCCGGCTTATGCAAATTTTCTAGAATCAATTTCACTATTTCGATGTTTGCTTTCTCATTATTACCACCAATATTATAGACTTCTCCTATTGCACCTTTGTGTAGCACTGAATCAATGCCGCGACAATGGTCTTTCACATGAAGCCAATCGCGAATTTGCAGGCCATCACCGTAAACCGGCAGGCTTTTATTATGATTGCTGTTGTTGATTATCAGTGGAATCAACTTTTCTGGAAATTGATAAGGGCCATAATTATTAGAACATCGAGTAATATTTACTGGCAGTCCAAAAGTTTCGTGATATGCGCGCACTACCATATCCGCACTCGCCTTAGATGCCGAATAAGGACTGTTCGGGGAAAGTGGCGTTTTTTCAGTAAATATTCCCTCTTTTCCGAGCGAACCGTAAACTTCATCTGTTGAAACCTGCAAAAATTTAAAACCCGTTTTGAATTCTCGGTTGTACTTATCGCCAGGCTTTAGCTTCCAATGATCTTTTGCAACATCCAAAAGTGTTTGCGTTCCAATAATATTAGTTGTTAAAAAAACCTCTGGATCCGTAATGCTTCGATCCACATGAGACTCCGCTGCAAAGTTAACAACTGTATCAATGCTGTATTTTGAAAACAGTTGCCTAACCATTTCTCTGTCACGTATATCTCCCTTGACAAAAGTATATCGAAAATCCTCTTCGAGATCTTTAAGGTTTTCTAAATTTCCTGCATAGGTTAACGCATCTAAATTAATAATATAATAATTGTAATTTTCAAGAATATACTTTACAAAATTAGAACCAATAAAGCCCGCGCCGCCAGTTACTAAAATATTTTTCATCGTCTTTCCTCTACTATCTGAATTAGGTATTTTCCATAGTCTGTTTTCATCATCGGCTGCGCCAATTCTAGGAGCTTTTCTCTCGAAATATAGCCCATCCTATAGGCAATTTCCTCAATGCAAGACACAAATAGCCCCTGTCTCTTCTGAACAATAGAAACAAAATTTGAGGCTTCCAACAATCCCTCGTGAGTGCCCGTATCTAGCCACGCCATTCCACGACCAAATAGTTCCACCCTCAACTTCTGACGTTTTAGGTATTCGTTGTTAACGGAAGTAATCTCCAGCTCACCTCGGCTTGAGGGTTTGATTTGCTTTGAAAATTCAATTACATTATTATCATAAAAATATAGTCCTGGGACAACATAGCTGGATTTCGGATGGGCTGGTTTCTCTTCCAGAGATAACACATTCCAGTTTCTATCAAATTCAACTACGCCAAAATCTATCGGGTTAGGTACATTATAACCAAATATGATTGCGCCTTCCTCTAATTGGGCAGCTTTTTGCAGTACTGCTGAAAATCCTCTTCCATGAAAGATATTATCTCCTAAAACTAGCGCAACTTTATCCCCACCAATAAAGTTTTCGCCGATAATAAATGCCTCCGCTAGCCCATTTGGCTCTGCCTGCACTGCATAGGAAAGGGCCAAACCGATCTGACTGCCGTCTCCCAATAGTTGCTCAAAATCAGGCAAGTCCCTCACCGTTGAAATGATTAGTATCTCTCTAATTCCTGCGAGCATCAGAGTTGAGAGCGGATAATAAATCATAGGTTTATCATAAATCGGAAGAACTTGTTTCGAAATTGATTTTGTGATCGGATACAGTCTTGTACCTGATCCACCCGCCAAAATAATACCCTTCATAAAAAGGCCTCTCTCTTTTCATTAATTATTCAGGTTTAAGCACGGAGATCCATTCTTCGAAACTACGCTGATAGGAGTACTTTAAAATGCTGTCTAGTTTGCTGGAATCAAAAACGGTATCACCAGACTCCAACTTTTCAGCCATTTCGGGCCAGGGAACAAAATTCACAGAAACATTATATTTCTCGGCAATTTGTCTAGCAACCTGTTCTATACTCAACTCGTCTGCGCCGCCAATATTAAAAACTTCTCCCTCGCAGCGGTCCTCAAGTGCTCCCATAAGCAGAATGCAGCATAAGTCATCTATATGAGTAAATGTACGTTTCTGGCGTCCATGGCCATAAATATTGATATCTAACCCGCGTACAGCTCGGCTGATAAAAAATTCAACTGTACCATAAGAATTTGTATTTGCTACCGCGGTACCGTAGGGAAGGCAAATTCTGAAAACGCTGTATCTAACCCCAAACATATCATGATACATTTTCAGGTATTGTTCACAGCTGAACTTATTGAGAGCGTAAATAGTTTTAAATTCCTTAGGCGCGTTTTCCACCAACCGATGGTTACTGCCTTGGTAGAGAAGTCTGGTGGAAGGTAATATAATCTTTGCGTTTGATTTCTTTTGTCGGTAAATCGTTAACAGATTTAGAAGAAATTTTTCGTTAACATCAATAAAGGATTCATAATCGTCAAATCCTTGTGAGGTGCCTGTTCTTCCAGAGAATAAAAAAATCAAGTCACAGTCAAAGACAATGCTATCCAGAGATGTTTTCGACAATAGGTCAATCTTTTTATAATTTTCGTACCCATCAAACTGATAATCATCCCGATCATACAGATACAGTATATATTTTGAGCTATCCAGAAATCTGAGCAGATTCCTGGCAATATAACTATTGGCCCCTATCACCACTATTTTTATTGAAATGTCGTTCATTTTAAATCTCCCTCTCCGCGTGATCACGGATCGTTTCAACCAACTTGGCCTGTAGCATCAAAGCTTGCGCCATTTCTTTCTGAAGCTCTTCATCTTTCGTTGCTTGACCAAACAACTCAATTGAGCGTCTAAAGTGATTGTCGGCAGGAAGTTTAATCTCTGTTTTTCCTTCTGCAGTTTCTATAGTTACAACTGGCTGCAGACCTGAAGGGGCGGTAAAAATCCGGTTAGTATAAAGCTTTCCACTACTGCCAAAGGCTTCTAAATTGCATTGATAATAGCAATCCATACCAAAAGCTCCCTGTAACACAAGACCCGCCGAGTTTTCAAAAGTCGCATTACCAAACATATCCACATTATAATCTGCCAAATGATTAGTTTTCGCAGCGCGAACTTGAATTGTGTTCCCTAAAAGGAGAGTAGCCAGTTTAACTACGTAACCCCCAGCATCCAACAGCGCACCGCCGCCCAATGCGTCGTTATAGCGAAAATCGTTTTTTGTCCGTAATGGAAAGCCAAAATGAGCCCTTAATAACCTGATATCTCCAATTTTACCGTCCTTTAGCATGTTTCGAATCGCCGCCATCTGGGAATGGTATTGAAACATATAATTTTCCTGTAAAACCAATCCATTCTTCGAAGCTATGGTCACGAGTTCTGCGCTCTGCTTATAACTAACCGTTGACGGCTTCTCTACAAAAACATGCTTGCCCTTCTCTAAAGCATTCTTTGCCCATTGATAATGCAGAGCGGGGGGAAGTGGAATATAAACCGCATCCACTTGGGGGCTTTCCAAAAGCTCATCATAGCTATCAAAAACGGGTACGTTGAAATTCTTTGCAAAGCTCTTTCTTTTTTCGGTGCTAAGGCTCGCAACTCCTCCACATTGGTAAGTTGGATTTTCTAATAATGCAGGAAGAAACATTCTATAGGCAATGTCTGCACCGCCTAATACTCCAATATTTATAATTCTCACCTCTCTGGACACGTAATTGGCAACTACGATTTCTAAGTAATTAAACTTTAGACTTCTAACAGGGCCAGTAGATTTCTAAGCTGTATATTCACACAATTATTAACTTGAATGAGCATATTTAAAGCATAGTAATCCGCCCAAAAATATCCATCCGGTAACAAAGGCACAGCATGCTTATCTATTTCCAAAATAATGTTGTCATTTTGTTCGTGATAAAAGCGGCCTCCTTCTTCCGATAAAATCACTTGATACCGGATATTCTCTATCTCCCTTTTTTTATCTAGAAATAGACGATCAATTACGTTCATCTTGTCTAGACGGTCTGTTGATTCCATCTGCACAGTCGGGCCGAGCTCAATTTTATCGAAGCAACCTACCTCAGACCTTGCTCTAACAAGAAATTTTTCGACTCCATTATCATTGCAAACAAACAGTCCAAAGGTTGCCATACCCGTTGCTTCAAATAGTGGTTGTGTCCATTCTTTAACTTCTCGTCCCTCGATAGAAATATTACAAAATACAACTTTAAAAGGATAATCATGTTGGCATACATACTCCTGGCCTCTCATATCCCATGTTGTTAAAGCATCCAGTGGTACTAGTTTTATCCTGCTTTCCTCAAACATTTTGTAGTTGTTAATATAATGATAGATTTCAGGTAACGCTTCACTGCAGTTTCCTTCAAACACGGAGCGAAATAAAACTTCATTTCGGAAAAGTGTTCTCATTCGTTTCATTTCCCAGTCGGAAAAACGATGTGTACAAAACGGAATGCAAGAAATTACTGTACGGGTATCCATATTCACTAAATTGTCATGCTTCATCAATTCTTTAAGCTGGCCGAGTGTCATCCATTTGTGGCTTGGTAATACCTCAACCTCATCGTCAACCTTAATCATGACATTACGATTACGTTTTTTTAAAAAGCGTGAAGACTGCTCAGATTGAATTTGGTCTACAATTACGTCATGATTCGCAGTGTGAATAAAATACTCCAAATAAGCAGGCTGAGCTCCTCCGTGCTTGCGAGTAAAATTACTTTTTGTTGCTTGAATTGTTGGCGATAACTGGATTTTGTTTATATTCCCCGGTTCAATTTTTGCTTGCATCAAAAAATTCAGAACCCCGTTGATCTCTTTGCAAAGGATTCCCAAAAAACCGATTTCGTCCTGAAGGATCACAGGTTGCTCAAAAATAACTGTGTCTCCCTTGGAACAAATCAAACCTTTAATTTGAAAAAAACTTTGATTTTTATTAACAATAATACCCTCTTTTTGATCGTAAAACCAAAAGTCGCTCTCTTCCAGTGCAACTTTTTGAATACTCATGGCAATCTCTTGGTTACGCTGACGGACCCATTCCAAAATATTCTCAGTCGTATTCACATTACCAGCAATATTCGCCCATGACTCTACTATTTGGATAATTGTTTTATTCATTAGAAGATACCTTTCAGTTTATTTATCTTTTTCTGGCCTATACAATATGAAAGCTATCGGTACTGCTATCATAATATAAATTTCAACTAATAAATCTGGCCGTGTTAAAGGCCTAAATCTTTTTTCAGCACCCCAATGCCAAGTGAACTTTTCCCAGTCGGTATCCTTATAGAGGTTAACTGTTTCCTTAACCTCGCCAAATTGGATATCCACTTTCCCGGAACCTCGCTGCTTCACAAATTCGATATCTAGGCTTTCTAATGCTTTTAGGTTCACAATAATTCCAGCTGGTGAATTGGTATCATAACACACCAAGAGATCACCATCTCTTTTCCAAGGTGTTTCTAATGGTATCGCCCTTAGGTCTACCTTATTATTGGCGTTCGTTGTAATTGAGACAATGCGCACCTCTGTACCGAAAGATGCGTAATCCTTTGTGTCAGTGGCAATAATTTTTACTTGTTGATCCTGTACGTTCTTGACCATAAAAATAGGATGCAGCCAAGTCACGGTACTCAAGAATGTTATAATTAATGAAAGAATGGCAATATATAAGATCTTCAATAACTTAATTTGTCTCATAACTTTCTCCCGCTTTATCTCGGAATAAATTCCTCATCTTACAGAGTATTTTACCAGTCCGAGAATAATCCATAAAATGTCGGTACTTCTGTATAATTTTCCAAGTACGCATATTGTAAATCTCCTCCAAGCGAGCCTCTGCTTCCGATAAATTCAGAAAATGTGAACTCTCTGTTCGTTGCCCCCGCACACACTGTTGTTCATAGAGCTTTCTATACCATTCACGTGCAGCCCAAACTTCTTCGCTTTCTTGATCTTTCCCTACATACTCTGTAAAAAGCGTAATATAGTCTTTCACGATCTCCGATACGGTCGCTAAATGCTCTGCCATTTCCCGCCTCTTCTCCAAGGCATGTTTATCATAGATAAGGGATTCAAATAATCTTTCTATAGAAAAAATCGTTTTCTCCATGGAAAAAGAATCTCCTATTTTGCGGAAGCAGGCTCTGCTCATCTGTCCATAAGTATCTTTGTCTGACAAAATTTTCTCAATCGCATCCGCATAATCCTTCACTTCTAACTCTGGGAAGTCTCGACTGTCAAAATGCTCCGATTCTGATTGCCTGCACGGGATAAGCTTCCCCGTTTCATCCGTTACCAACTCGTACTGGCTTCCTACATTCCCACTGACCACCGGTTTTCCCATTTGCATCGCATCAAAAGTAGTGATTGCAATTCCCTCTTTAATAGAGCAAATCAGCAAAATGTCACACGCCTTATAATAAGGCCGTATCTCTTCCTGCCGCCCCACACAATACACAGTATTTTCCAGATGTTCAGTGATGATTTTATTCTTAAATTCATCAAACTGATAACCGTCCCCCACAACCAAGAAAGCAATGTTTTCGATGCGTTTACGCGCTTCCTTTGCAATTTCCAACATCAAAAATGGACGCTTTTCTGGCGCAATACGGCACAAATACAACACGGTGGGGCGACTTTCATCGATCCCGCATTTAATCTTTAAGCCCTCGCAACTTATCACGTTGGGATTCATATATTCTTGGTCAACCCCTGTATAAATTGTCTTCACTTTTTTGCTACTCTTACCATATTTATTTATCATAATGCCTCTTGAATGCTCATTGGTGGTCACAGTTTTATCCAAAACACAATCGGTCACCCGAGAGATACGAGCATAGCCACCGGCTCTCCAAAAATCCATATCCGCATGAATGCAGTCGACAATCGCAATTTCTGGAAATTCCTTACGGAGCCACGGCAGTATGTAATATGAATAGTATGAATTCACTATATAAATAACGTCAATTTCCCTTGATTTAATAAAATAGCTGACAAACTCGGCGAAATTCTGTACGTCTAAAAAATTCGGAAGCTCGAAAATATCCGTCACATACTCCTCAAAGCGTTGCCTCCAATCGCTTTCTCCTGATTCAGTTGTCAATATGCTCATTTCGAATTTGCTTTTATCAATTCTACGCACGACCTCTAAATTAAATAAAGACGCGCCGCCCATTGCCATCCATGGAATCAGCATCATCACATGGATTTTATTATGATGCTGATAAAGCTTTCTGTTCCATTCGGACAATACTGGTCTACTGAATAAATTCACTTTGTTATGTCGGGGATATTGTATGGCGCGAATACTCGTGTCAACAGTAGCTGCAGCGGCATCAATCAAACGCCTTGACTTATGGGCAACTTCAGCATCCGTCAGCACCTTAGACAGAACTCCGTCATCCAACCTTCGATACCAAAAACCATAAAGCTTCACATGTACCGGATATCTGCTTTTACCCATTAGTCTAAGCCAGGCACACCAATCCTCATTATAATTTCTTTCAGATTCATCATAGAACCCAATTTTCTCAAAATGATCTTTGCGAATAGCAGCCGTACAAACCAGCACATTTTCATGCTTCATTCCTTCTGGGGAAAAATCTTTTCTCCAAATATATTCCTGATTCTGAAAACCTACACAATCTGTATAACTCCATGTTGCATCCGGATTGAAATAAAGTCCAAAATAAAGGCACTCTAAAAAAGTCGGGACAATCAAGTCATCTCCGTCTAGGGGAATTACGATATTAGTACACGCGTGTTTAATTCCCATATTACGGGCAGTTGCAATCCCACCATTGTCTTTGTGGTAGACTTTGATGCGGGATTCCTTCTTTGCAAAGGTTTCAAGAATTTTAATATCTTCCTCACTAGTACTCCCGTCATCCACAATAATCCACTCAAAATATGGAAAAGTTTGATTCATCACACAGTTAAATGTTTGTTCAAAATACTTTCCTGCATTATAATATGGAGTAATCAAACTCACAAGCGGTTCACCGGAACAGTCTATATCCCTGTTTAGAAGCTGCTTTCCAGGCTTTTTCGAGAAATCAAACTGCATACTTTAACCCTCACAATTTATTTTCTAAATTTCATATCTCTTTAATTTAATAATCTTTTTTACCAAACTATCGTTTTTAATACGATTAAATTTATATTCGACCTTGACGAGTTTGTTCTTAAGTTCTGCGATCTCTTCTTCCTCTCGGGAAATAAGTATTTCTTGTTTTTCACGAAGGGTCTTTTCCATATTCCACTGTTTTTCCAACCATTCTTTATCCTTTAAGACCTGACTTAAATAGATATCCTTTTCTTCGCATAATGATTTCTGTGCATTCCACTGTTCTTCCAACCACTCTTTATCCTTTAAGACCTGACTTAAATAGATATCCTTTTCTTCGCGTAATGACTTTTGAGCATTCCACTGCTCTTCTAGCCATTTTTTGGCACGTTCCAACTCATTAATCCAATCTTTCAGTGAAGATATGGCAATTGTCTTTTTCTCATCCTCTTTTTGATAATTGTCGACTTGTTCGAGCAACCATTTCTTTTCATTCATGAGTTCATGAATATACTTTACATTATTGTCAATTACAGACTGATATTTATTGGTCCCTCCCGCAATTATACTTTTTTGCCACGAAGCTTTTTCCAGCCAAAATGATTTAAAATCAATAATCTCTGGTAGGCTCTTATCAATGAGAGATACCATCTTCACACTATTGACAAATCGCTCGCACTTTTCAATTAAAGCTTTTCTAGTTGATAAATAATCTTCCTTATTGGGAAGCGGACTCGCAAAATCATAATAATAGACATCATCCATAAACTTCTGCTTTGACGTATAATTCAAAAAAGGCAAGAAGTTAGAAAAGCGGTCCGAATTGACATTCTGATTAATCAGTAGAACCGGCGTGCCCAATGCTAAGCAAGGGAGTGCACAGTGCAGTCTCGACGTAACAACGCAAGCTGCTCCTTGATATAAGTTCAGAAGAGCTTGTACTCTCTCAAAACGTGTTTCCCATGAAATCGGATGCTTATTATAGTTCACTGTTTGACTGATCATTTTTATTTCTCTATCTTTTACGCAAGCTTTTACTTTACCTGCGATCTCATCATCTACATCTACTAGGCATATATAATTACCCTGAACAATCTCGGGATTCCTTGACAAGGTTAAGGTTAAACAACCCGATAAGTAACTAGATATCTGTTTTTCCTTCAGTAATTGAAGGGTACTATCATCCCGACAGCCTACCGGTCCATAGTTCTTTAGATATTCCTTTCCCATTCCTTCCAAAAAATTTGATCCTATCCCTAAATAATCGGAATAGTCTACGTTCGAAAAATGTATAGACAGCAAAAGTGGATAAATGTATGGTGACGGTGGCCAATTATATCTCCTATACATATACCATGCATTCATTATTGTTGCAATTTGTTCTCTCTTTTCTGGTACAAACAAGTCCAAACTTTCGCGATCAATCATGTAGTCCACCTGAGGCAAAAAGCGCTTAGCCGCAAACGACTGAATATCATCCCCAATATTCGTAGTTTCCTGAAAAACAAGTAATCCGTATTTCATAATTCGTTGTCTCCCATTAAAACATTTTATTTAACTTCAGTTTAAATGCCAATTTTATTATTCTGGAACCCCATTTTGAATTTGCAAGCCGCATCAATTCATTTTTCGCATCCGAGCCATAGCTGTTTTTATTAATATTTTCATGTTTTTCTACCTCACTAAAAACTGTCAAATAGTCATTTACAAATGAATCGAGTCGTTTTAGCTCGTCTGAACGTTCATCTCTTCTAGCTATCATTTCTGGATTTTTAACCAAATTTTTAAATTCCTTCTCAAGTGTCTTAATCATTAATTTTGTAGAAAAACCTTCTTTAATCTTCTGTTGACATGCAATGCTCATCCGAAGATACCTGGGTTTATTTTCCAACACTTCCCTTATAGCATTGACATAATCCAATACCTCTTCCTCAGGAAAATTTCTACTATCAAAATCTATTTCTTCATTCTGTCTGAACGGAATCAACATGCCTGTTTCTTCATTCACCAACTCATATTGGCTACCAACATCAGCACTAACCACGGGCTTACCCATTTGCATGGAGTCAAATGTCACGATCGATAGCCCTTCTTTCAAAGAACAGATCAAGGAAAGATCACATGCCTTATAATAAGGACGAATATCCTCTTGTCTACCTGCACAGTATACAGTATCACTCAAGTTATACCTTTGAATATGTTGCTGGAACTCCTTGAACTGACGACCATCACCAACTACCAAAAAGGCGATGCTAGGAATCTTTTTTCGTGTCTCCCTCGCAATTTCAAGCATAAGAAACGGTCTTTTTTCTGGTTCGATACGGCACAAGTAGAGAACTGTCGGACGACTTTCTATAATACCGTACCGAGCTTTTATGCCCTCGTCGGAAACAAGGTCGGGATTAAAGTATTCCTCATCAACACCAGTATAAATCACCTGTGTTTTTTCCTTGGATTTCCCGTATTTATTTAACATGATATTTCTTGTGTACTCATTGGTAATAAAAGTTTCATCAATGACGTAGTCTACCGCAGCAGAGAGTCTCGTATAACCGCCACTCCTCCAAAACTCCAGATCTGCATGAATGCAATCTACAATTGCTACCTTCGGAAATTCCTTTCTAATCCACGGCAGCAAATAATAGCCGTAATATGAATTGCTAAGAAAAATCAAATCTATTTCCCTCGACTTTATAAAATAGCTGACAAACTCAGCGTAATTTTCGACGTCCAAAAAGTTCGGAAGCTCGAAAATATCGGTTACATATTCCTCAAACCGTTGCCGCCAAAAGCCGTCACCTCGAACCGTGGTGAGAATACTGATTTCGAAGCGTGATCTGTCCAAATTTCGCACTACATCCAAATTAAACAGGTCTGCTCCTCCCATTTCCAACCACGGAATTAGAAACATAACATGAATTTTGCAATGTTCCTGAAATACCTTTTGCTGTTTATGGAAAACTATCGGTGCACGAAACATATTAACGCTACTGTTATAGGGATATTCTTTCGCAGTCACTGGCACTTTAACAGTAGCGGCGGCTTGTGCAATCAGCTTCTTATTCTGTTGAACGATTTCATCATTATTGAGCACTTCCGACAGCACTCCGTTGTCTTGCCTCCGATACCAAAATCCATATTGACGGATATGAACCGGATATTTCCCCAAGCCCAGCAACTTCAGCCATGCGAACCAGTCTTCATTATATTGTTTCGCGCATTCTGAGTAAAAGCCGATTTCCTCGAAATCTTTCTTTCGGATTGCAGCACAACATACTAGTATATTTTCGCGTTTCATCACGTCAGAGGAAAAATCTTTTCTCCATAGATATTGTTGTCCCTGAAAACCAAGACAGTCGGTATAGCTCCAAGATGCGTGAGGATTAAAATACAGTCCAAAATATAAAAGTTCTAGATATGTGGGTATAATGAGGTCATCCGCATCCAAAGGCACCACTATATCCGTCGTACTTTTTTGAACTCCTAAATTTCGAGCGGAGGCGATCCCACCGTTATTCTTACGGTAAACCTGAATGCGATTGTCCAACTCAGAAAACTTCATTAATAATGAAATATCCTCCTCGTTTGTACTCCCATCATCCACAATGATCCACTCAAAGAACGGAAAAGTCTGACTAACAACACTGTAAAAGGTTTGCTCAAGATATTTTCCTGCATTGTAATACGGAGTAATCAAACTGAGCAAAGGGGTACCCTTCGTATTCAGATTTCGATTGAGACAGATTTTTCCTGGTTCTTTTGTAAAATCAAAGGCCATGCTTTTCCTCCCATTTTTCAACAAACGTTATGCTGTTAGAACCACTTCTACTCTTCCATGTACTTTTTACAAACCACATCAACCATATCGTTCATTACTATCCGTCCTTTTTCCAACCAAATAACTCTTGTACATAATTCTCGAACCTGCTTAATGGAATGGGACACAAACAAGACTGTCGCACCGTTTCCAATTATTTCGTTCATGCGCTTCTGACATTTTTCCTGAAATTTATAATCTCCGACACCAAGGATTTCATCTACAATTAAAATATCTGGCAAACTTGCGGTTGCAATAGCAAACCCCAAACGAGCCACCATACCAGAGGAATAGTTCTTTAAAGGTGAATCAACGAAATCCCATAATTCTGAGAAATCCATGATTCCTTCAAACATTCCTCTTATTTGACGTCTGCTATATCCAAGCACAGTGCCATTTAAAAAAATATTTTCTCGGGCCGATAAATCCATGTCAAACCCGGCACCTAATTCAATTAGCGGTGCTACCGTGCCATAAATGCTCACAGCACCCTTTGTTGGTTTCATGATCTGCGCAATTAGTTTCAACAAAGTACTTTTACCGGAACCATTTAGTCCAACAATTCCAACCGCCTCTCCTTTTTTCACATTAAAAGTAACATCCCTTAACGCCCAAAATTCTTCAAACATCAGCTGCCTTTTTAATAACTTTACCACGTATTCTTTTATATTATCGACGCGCTCGGAGCTCCGATTATACATCATGGAAACACGGTCGACTTCTATCATATTCCCCTCCATAGTCGCCTCCTCCTAAATATATAAAATAAATTTATCCTGATTGCGGTAGAAAACAAATAATCCAACAATTAAGAAGCCCACACCTATCCCAAAACAAGTGAGGTTCTCCCCCATTGAAGGAACCATATTATATAGTACGACATTTCGCAGATACGTAATAAAGTACACCATAGGATTTATTTTTAAAACGATATCAAGCTTTCCTTGCAACATGGATATCGGATAAAAAATCGGTGTCAAATACATCCAAGCAAGCGTAACCACACCATAGAGATGCGCGGTATCCCGAAAAAAGACCATAACCGTGGCAAGAATAAGGCCCAGACCAAGAGCAAACATAATAATATATGCCATTACTATTATTGACAATATCATTGTTACATGAAATGAAACGCCCGTAAAAACCATAACTAACATCATAGCAATATATGAGAAAAAAAGATTTACTACGCTCGATAAAACTTTTGACATTGGGAACAAATATTTAGGAATATAAACCTTTTTAATCAAATTTCCGCTTCCAGTGATAGAATAGAGCGCGTTTGTAGTAGACTCAGCAACAAATGCAAATAAAATGTTTCCCGTAAAAAAGTAAATGGCAAAATTTTCAATGTCGAACCGGAATAGATGCGAAAACACCAATGTTATTACTGCCATCATTAGAATCGGGTTCAACAGCGTCCATAAAAGACCCAAAAACGAACGACGATACCGAATTTTGATATCTCTTACAACCAGTTCATAAAGTAAATCTTGATACTTAACAAAGCCAGAAAACATAACTTTTAATTTAATCATAATTCCCAATTCCAATCATTTATCTTTATAGTATACTGCTTTTAAGCTTTTCAAAAACTTAATAGGGATTAAACCTACTATTAAAGGCTTCACCGCATAAAAGAGGCCCATAGGCATTAGCTCCAATCTACGAAACCCCTCAAATTTAACAATAAACTCATTCCAGCGATAACGGTATTTTCTACGCTGATAGGTTCCGTCATCTTCCCTAATAAAATACAGAGGCTCATTTATATTAGCGCCCTGATATCCCGCCGCATATATTCGCATAAAAAGTTCATAGTCCTCCGAGCGCAAATATGCTCTCTTTGCGTTATATCCTCCCACCCTTATTAACAGGTCTTTACGAAACATTATGGATGCATGCACGAACGGCAATGTCATCAAGAAATCTTTCTTTTGCGGACAAGAGCAAAACCAATAACTTCCGCTGTCTTCATCGGCAGAAACTTTAAAAATTCTTCCTCTCGTTCCTACAAAATCAATTTCAGGATGTTCTCTTAAAAAAAGGATTTGTTTTGCAAATCTCGCAGGATCGCAACTGTCGTCCGCGTCCTGCCTTACTATGTATTTTCCATTTGCGATTTCAATGCATCGATTCAAGCTATAGGCAAGTCCATGATTGCAGTCATTTTTCAAAAGCACAATCCTGCTGTCCTTTTCCCTATAGCGCCGGACAAGTTCAACTGTGTCATCCGCAGAACCATCATCACACATAATAAGCTCCCAATTAGAAAAAGTTTGTGCAAGAATAGCTTCTATTGCTATTCCAAGTGTTTTTTCACAATTATACAAGCCCATAACTACAGAAACCTCGACCATATAGTTCCTCACTAAAATAATTATAATATTATTACGGTTTTCTGAACTTAATTGACGACCATGTTGACCTTTTACAACTTTATTTTCGTTATGCCGTCACCATATTTATTTTTTCATACGCAACTGGTCTACAATGCAACCTCGATATATCCTCCATATAGTAATTTGGTTTGACAGCCGTATCTCCTGCTTGGCAATTGACGTCCATCTACCTTATTTCCGAGGATCATTACATGTTTTTATAATAAATAGCGCAAATCCGTTCTTTCGCCTTTTCAAGAGAATACTGCTCCGCTTTTTCAATATTCTTTATAGATATTGTCTTAAGTGTGTCCTTGGACCTAAATATGTCATACATTGCGCGTGCAAGACCTTCCGCATCCCCCGGCAAATACAGACAGTTATTTCTTTTGTCGTCAATTAACTCAATATGTCCACGTATTCGTGAAGCGACAATAGGCAAACCGCAGGCCATTGCCTCAATAATATTTAGTGGCAAGCCCTCACTTATGGAACTGCTTACCGCCATGTCACACATCGGATAAACCTCTTCCATTCCGTCTATGTGCCCAGGAAACATAACTCTTTCTAGTATTTCGAGTTCTTCTGCGAGGGCTAAATTTTCTTTTAAAAGCAAACCGTCTCCAGGTAGTAAAAGACGTCCGCTCGGTACATGATTTAGAAAAATCGCAAATGCTTTTAATAGCTCTCTGTGGTTTTTCCTCCTGCTCATTTCAGCAGGATATATGACTAAGAAATCATTCTCATGAATTCCGTAGCACTGCCTCATACGTCGTTTCTTAACGTTATCGTACGGTTTATAGCGTTCCAAATCAACTCCCATGCCTGGTATCAGCTCTACGTCACCCGAGCAAAGCTTGTATTTTTGAGCAAGGGCAAAATCCTCATAATTCATTGCAATTACACAATCTGTTACGCCCGCACAGATTTTCTCGGGAGGCAGGTACTTGATCCAGTTTGCAAACGGCCCACCGTTCCAAAAAAAATAACCGTGAGACGTATATATGACTCTTGTATTCCTCTTACCAGCAAGAATTATAGCTGCCCGCACTATTGCACCTGCCAATGTAGTGTGTATACTGATGATCTCGAAGTGATTTTGCTCAAGAATATTCTTGACAGTGTTGATCGCGAGCAAATTCTTTGCACTTAAAATGTTTTTTTCAAACGCAATATCCCATTTCATATCAACATACGGAAAGCTCATGCCTCCATGCGACGCAAGGTGTACCTCAAACCCATTATCCTTGAAAAATTTCAAATACGGTATATGAAAGTTCTTTATATGGATATCATTGGAAGCACAGTACAAAACTTTTTTTTTCATTTAAACTCTCACATTCTAGTCTAAAAAGACGATACCTTCTTAAGGTTTTATTATTGTTTCTCGTAATAAATCCCATTTGAGTGCGTCTGCAATACCTTCGTCAATTGATTTTTCAGCCCTCCAGCCTATTAGTTTAAGGGCCGTTTCTGCATTTGCATATGCACCCGCAACATCCCCGGGACGCGCTAGAGCAATCTCCTTTTTTACTACTTTACCATATACTCGTTCGAATGCTTCCACAAGCTCAAACACCGTAACACCTTTACCTGTTCCAAGGTTCAGCACAGCGAAAGAGTTGTCAACCATTTGAAATATCTTATGTATATTCTCGACTGCTTTGACATGAGCAATAGCCAAATCCCATACGTGAATATAGTCACGCACACCAGAGCCATCACGGGTCTCCCAGTCTACTCCAGTAATCTTGAACACTTGCTCACGTCCCAACGCCACGCTAACCAGCTTACCAAGCACATGGGACGGATTTCTAGCATAGATACCTGAACGCATCTTCATGTCTGCTCCGATGGGGTTAAAGTAGCGCAACGCGATACTCCGCATACCGTGGGCTTGACAGAAATCCCTTAAGACTACTTCCACCATATATTTGGTACTGGCATAAGGGCTTCTTGGATTTAACGGCGAACTCTCAGTCACCATAAAATTAGGCACGTCGTCATATACCGACGCAGACGAACTGAAAACAATATTGATGCAGCCAACACCATGCAAGTTTTTGAAAAGTTCAATGGACTTCGCTACGTTTTCCTTGTAGTAGTTATATGGACTATTCACCGAATCTGCTACATTTACTAACGCTGCGCAGTGTATTGCACAAGTAATGTCTATATTTTCGCTAAAAATCCTTGCAAGCAATTTGGCATCAGCAATATCCCCTTGATAGAATATCCGATTGCGTGTGAACTCGATTCGCCCATTTACAAGTGAATCGAGTAATACTGGCACATGTCCACTGTCCTCCAATGCCGAGGCAATTGTGCTGCCGATATATCCGGCACCTCCAGTTATGAGAATTTTCATTAATATGCCACCTCCAGAAAATCCTTTTAATCCTTTATGCTTGATAAATCTTCCAATCCTACATTGCTCCTTTACCAAGTAGCACAACAGGGACAGTCCGGAAGATTATCTTCAAGTCAAAAGCGAGTGACCAGTTATGAATATAAAAGAGGTCCATTTGAATCCGATCTTCATAACTCACGTCGTTGCGCCCACTCACTTGCCATAAACCCGTAAGACCTGGTTTCACTCTAAGGATCATCTTTCCATGTGTACCATACCTAGCGATTTCTGCTGGCACAATGGGACGAGGTCCGACAAAACTTAGGTCACCTTTTAGAATATTGAACAACTGTGGCAATTCATCCAAGCTAAGCTTTCTCAGATATTTACCCAGTAGGGTTATTCTCGGGTCATTATCTATCTTGTAATTATCATGATAATCTTTATTGATCTCCTCATTTTCAAGCAAAGCTGCAAGTTGTTTATCCGAGTCCACAACCATGGTCCTGAACTTATAAATTCGTACTTTCTTTCCATCTAGCCCTAATCTTTCTTGGGTAAATATGACGGGTCCGACCGAACTGAGCTTTACCATTATCCAAACAAGCACCAATAGCCAAGAGATAAGGATTATTCCGACGGCAGCCAGGATAACATCCATCACCCTTTTTAACCGTTTTGAGACACCATCAACAATTAAGTCTTGAGGTCCAAAAATAAGAATCCCTTTGTAGTTGATTGTCTTTAGGGGTATCGATAATAACCTGCTAACAGACGGTACAATATATAGTGGGATGTAATTAAGTTCGCAGTAGGCTATAAGTGGCTCTAGTTGACCAACACGTTCTTCATACACTAACATGCCCAGATCCCTTGGGCTTACTACGCGCAAAGCGCTTGCTAATTCGAGATGATTTTTTACGATATCCTCAATTTTCATGTTTAGGGCTGTCTTTGCTACTACCCTGAGTCCCATATCTCTGGCAAGTTTCTCTAGAAGGTTATCGGCACATGATTCGAAGCCAATAGCCACTAGTGGAAGTTTAGCCTCATCTCCCAATTTCAACTTATAAACTTTCGCCAGAAAATACCTTACTATAATAGCCAAGGAAAAATTAACCACAAAAAAGACAGTAAAATAAATCCGAGAATAGCTCACATTACGCAAGTAAAAGGACAAAACGTAAAAAAATGCAGCACTATATATTAGTGAGCGGAAATAAATCTGTGGCCTAACTTTTAATAACTCCGATGTCTCATAATTCCCTGATAGATATAATAAGCCCAAAAAGATAATACCAATCATCGCTAACATTATTAAATATGCGTTTATACTTATGACTGATATATCATTCAAGAATTTCATATACCCTACTAAGAGGCCACTAATGGTATAGACCATTATATCAGAGATAAAGAACTGGATACTTAGTCGGGCTACTCTTCCAGAGTGCAACAATTTATATAACCTCCACTGTTGTTAAAAAACTTAGCATAACTGAATTTCTAATAGATCTTATTATTCGACGCCTTTCACATATATCCTTCTCTTATATATGTGAATGTATGGTTATTTAAGTATATTTATGGGATTTTTGTATTAGTTTAGTCAGGAATCTAGTTTCATTCTAATCAAACGTAGACTATGCCATGTATCGGAAGAATCTTACTAAGGGCTAGGTGCTAAAAACGTCGTATCCATTAGATATAAATTTCTGATTTGGAATCGTGTATAGATGAGGGTTTCCATTGCTTAATAAATGTTTCGCCATTCATTAGTCCGGAACATTTACCCTTGGATCGGGCGTATTCGATTTATATAGATCATAAAAAGATACGACAGTATGTTTTACCAACCACTTTCCATCACCGGCAAACGTGACATCATTAGACGGAAATTGAGGACTGGCGAAGTATGGGTAATAATCTTGATAGAGTACACTTCCCAAAAAACTCTTCCCAGGGTAATTTTCGGCGATATCATTGTTTAACTGTGCAAAGTAAGCCATTATACTTCCTTTTTCGTTAGCATTTAGTATTTGAACCCAATTTCCATAATCCCTAGGATCCATGATTCCATGAATGCTTATATCACTTGAGCCAGATTGATAATCATTGACTTTCCAAATGAAGTGAACACTCTTTCCGGCTATGGTCATTACACTATAAGCAGTCTTTAGGTTTTTCAAATTGCTTGTTGAGTTAAGATAGTTCAAAGGATCAGTAAGTTCTTGATTTGTCACTATCACCTCTTTGGGTAGTGTTGAGCCTTCGCGCGGCAGCTGCCCCAGTGTTTGATTAATATCCTGCGTTAACATGGGCTTAGCCAGATTAATAGGTATCGACAAGTATAAATTCTGTCCATTAGTCACATCTACAGTGGTCGTTCCTATTACTTCAGCCTGTTCATTCACTAACACTCCGCCACTTGTCCCTGTAGAGATTAAGGCTGAAATTTGGATATAGGATGCTCCAGCGATTATTTCCGATTTGGTGCTAATTATTCCATCACTCATTGTGTCATCTTTGCCTGAGGGGTTTCCGATGGTATAAATTTTATCTCCTGTGCCAATCTTGTCTGAATCCCCGAGCGTAACTGGTTGTAAACCTGATGCATCTATTTTAAGCAAGGCCAAATCCTGCTTAGAATCATAAGCCAAGATCTTTGAGACATCATAGATCTTTCCATCGTTAGTTTTGACTTTTGCATTATACGCGCCTTTGATTATGTGATAATTCGTAGCAATTTTACCAGTGGAATCAATAATATACCCGCTCCCGCTCGCAATGGGTATGCCATTTGAATCGCTAACTTCAATGTTAACAATTGAAGGACTAAGCCTTTTGGCAATTTCGCTTGCAGTATAGGATAAGACCGGTGGGGTTATCTGTGAAGATGGATTTACATATTTTTGTACTAATGCCGAAGGCATAATAACTTCTCCACCAAGAATATCTATTTGCGTAATTTTACTACTCTTGGAGTTAAGATAATCTCCGGTCGTCTGATTATAGTCATAATCGATAAGCAAAATTGGCGCAGCGCAACTAGCAGCATAAGCACTTCCTGCTAGAGCATCTGCAAAGCCGTTTCCTGTCGCAAGAAAGATTTTACTCAAATCGAAGTTACTATTAAATCTATCTACCAGAGCAACATTTCGAACGTACTTATCACCTCCAGTTATTCTTTCAACATTAGCAAATTGGGTTGATACAGACTCATTGATTTGCGCCGCAGTACCCACTAAGTATGTATGAGATATGTTACTTGAATTCAGATAACTTTTAATACTATTTGTCAAATGATCACTAGGCACTAATATAATAGGTGCATTCTTTTGTGCGGCTATTGGGGAGATTGATAAGGCATCTGCATAATCATCACCGCTAACCACGGATAATTCTTGCACGTCTCCTAGCTCTTTAGCAATTTCTATAGCGGTATCATACCTATCTTCTCCTGCCAAACGTGTTACATTGATCCCAAGATCTTTTACTTGGTTTTCAACGGTCAAGGATACCACTGCAGTTCCGCCCACTAAATACACGCTCTTTACTTTAAGATCTTGCATAGTTTTCCTTGTTATGGGTGTTAAAATCTGAGCTTCCGTCAGTAAGATAGGGGCATTGTACTTTTTGGCTAAAGGTGCTGCGGCTATTGCATCCGGGAAATTTTCTCCATAGGCCAAAATTGCATAATCAGACTGTGGCCAGCCTTCTTTGGCGATATCCGAAGAAGTATCATACTGGTTATAACCTGATATGCGATGAGTCAAGGTTGAGGCGATAACATTGCGAGCAAACGCCATCTGAAAGATAACTGCGAAAATTATCAGCAGAAGCGATGTATATTTCCATATAAACCGATGATCTTTCATATTTAGATAATCCTTATTTAAGATAAGACAGCCCTCCCGTGTAATCTCTACTATTTTATAGTTTCTACGTTATTCCTAATTTTCCTCTTTTACTCTTTTGGGAAAAGTTATTTCAAAAAGTCAAAGACAAAGACCCAGAAGAGTCATTTCCCTCTGAGTCTTTGAGTTACCCAATATATAATTGTATTATTATAAACAGTTCTTTGGAGCCTCTACTACAAGTTGCAGCGTTTCCTTTTTGAGCTGGCGGTGAAAAAGCAGCACGGCCACCGGGAGAAAGATTGCTGACATCGTTAGCACCGTGTAAAGGTTAGGCAAGACCTGGTTTAAATTAATACCCATTAAGGCTACATCCCTGACTTCCGAGACAAAATATGTAAGTGGGAGAACACTGGAAAGGATCTGTACTGAATGAGGCATCGCCTGAAGGGGCCAAGTAAACCCTGAAACCAGGAAGGAAGGTACCGCGATTAGCATCGCTATTTGAGTGGCTTCAAGTTCATTCTTACAAATGATCGAAAGTAGAACTCCCAAGGACATTATGGTTAAGAGGAAGGCGGCAAGAAGAATTTCAAACGTCAAGATACTCCCGTGGAATGGAACCTGGAAATAGTTAAAGCAGAGATAATAGACCAAATTCGCGCTCAACATATTAATGAAGAAATGGACCGTTAATTTACCCAAGACCACCTCAAATGCATTATAATGGGTCAGTTCTTTGATCGTCCCTAACTCTCTTTCTCTAGTTAAGGCAGTCGCCACATAAAGTAATGCAATCTGCTGGGCTACTGTACCGGCCAAACCTAACAACAAGAAGTTCGTATAGTTGAAGGTTGGGTTATACCACACCCTGAGTGCATATCGGATAGGTATTGCAGCTGGTACGGCTTTACCAGGAAGAAGGTTGTTCGCATTTTCAAGGCTCTTTATGCTTGCCCCGGCAGAAAAGGTGCCAACAATTTCGTTGGCGGCAGAAAGGACTGCATTACTGAAAAGCATATTCGTACCGTTTACGACCACCAAAACCGTGCTGCCTTCCCCCGTTTTCACCTTCGCATCGAGATCTTCAGGTATCACGATGCCTGCCGTTATCTCGCGATTTTCCATCATTGAACGCATCTTAGCTTCGTTCATAACTTCTCCGACGACTTGAAACTTTTCAGAATCCTTAAACCCTTGCGTGATGGCCCGACTACTGGCTGTTTTATTATAGTCCAGTACTACTGTTTTAATGTTTTTTACGGCATGGTAGGAATACATTACCCCAAAAATAGTGATATAGAGTAGAGGAATAAAGCACATGACAATCATCATCCTCTTGTTTCCAATAATATACTTAATCTCCCGTAAAGCTATTTTCAGAATGCCCATTTTAAAGACTCCTTACCTTAATTAAATTTCACACTAACCTCCATACCCGGACGCAAGTCTGGTGAATTTACCTGGATTTTTATATTATAGGAGACGATATCTTTCTCTCCCCTATCATTGGTAGCTCGTGACGTTGCAAATTCCGGTTTACGGCTTATATCCACAATCTTACCAATGAGTTTTTTATCCTTCTGACTTGATATATAGATGGAAACTTCCTGATCCAACTTCAGTCTGGCCAACATACTTTCACTTACCTTGACATTAACCCAGTTATCCAAGTAATTCGTAACACTCAGCAGAGGTAAACCCTGGGAAACCATCTCACCTTCTTTTACATTAAGTGACGTCACCGTCCCATCACAAGGGGCTTTGATTTGAGTCTCGGCAACGTTATTTTGGATTTCCTTCAATTGCCCTTCTGCCGCCTCCTTCGCGGCCTGCGCCCTCTGAATGTCAGCTTCGTACACATTCAGCTGAGTGCGTGTCGCCTGAGCCATTTCTAAGTCTGCTGTTGCTGCCTCTATGCCAACCAAGGATAATTTGTATTTGTTTTCCACTCCATCCATATCCTGATCTGAAATAGCCTTCGCAGTATGTAGTTCTTGCATCCGTTGATAGGTCTTAGTCGCTAATTCCGAATCCGTTTTTGCCTTCCCAACGCCTACTTCAGCCTTTTGAATTGTGGCTGAGGTCGTTCTATCAGTGGCTTCTCGCGCAGCAGTTGCTTTAACTATGTCCCCTTGAGTAGCTTTTACCGCAGCCAGAACCTGTTCTTCCTTAGCTTTAAGATCGCTATCATCAATCTTAGCCATTATTTCCCCGGCCTTAACCTGTTGACCCTCCTTAACAATCAATTTGACGACTCGTCCTGGAATTTTCGTATTAATACTTACCTCTTGTGCTTCCACATTTCCCGTAAGATCTGTCTTAATTTCTTCACCATTCGCCATCGCAGTACTTGTCGGCAGAACATAATTACAACCGGTGAGCAGTGTTATCAGGATCATTGGAGCGACTAACCTCGTTATGTTTCGTAGATAGTTCAATTTTATTCCTCCCCATGTTTGATAATGCCGTTACAAATAAGATCCACAATGTGCTTGAAGCGTTCTTCAAGCATAGCGGGGGACAACAAATCCTCTAACCAGTAAGTCTTAAGTGTCTCCCTACGCGAAAAATAACCTAAGCATACTGCATTAATACTCACCAGAAGATGACGTATATCTAGATTATCACGCAAAACACCCGTGCGTTGGCCCTCCGTCAAGATTCCCCGGAGCATAGGCTCCGCGAGATCTAGAAATTGCGGAAGAACTTTGTTAGAATATTTTTGATCATTTAAGGCCTCCCAACTTACGAGACGTACAAACTCGTCATGCTCAGCTAAGAAGTAAAAGTATTCTCGAACCACTTGCATGATTACTTTTTGAGGGTTCGTTCCTGGCTGAATAACGCATGTTCCTATCGTGTAAAGTTTGTTATAGTTATGACGAAGCACTTCTAAATATAGATTTTCTTTACTCTCAAAGTAATGATAGATCATTCGCTTGTTAATGTGTGCAGCACTAGCTATCTCATCCACTCTCGAACCGTCGAGTCCTTTTTTTGCGAAAATTGATGTCGCCGCCATGAGAATTCGTAATTTGCTGTCCTCAGAGCGAGAGAGTTCGCGGTCCCTTTCGGGATCACTTAAATGTGTTGATTTGCCTTTCACCACTTCTTCACCCCTTTACTACAACTGAATAAGTTGTATATTATTTGTAGAAATTTTTCCACGAAGTCTTTTACCAAGTAAGTAACTAGTTAGTTACTTACTTGGTAAAAGAAAAGAGAGTTTTAACCCTCTTAATCCCTTAATCTCTAAGTATCTTACTGAGAATACTATCACACCTTTTAGTAGTAGCAACTATATACGGTGTATGCCTTCCTTACGTTTTCCTACGCGTTTTTAAGTTATCGCTCGTGGAAGGTCCAATTCACAGAAAGATGTTTGAACGGTTATTCATTACGGTTTCTAATATACTTTCTTTTATCTAAGTTGTCAATTGTTTTTTTGAATCTTTCAACAATAGGCATTGCTTTTGTACCATTTTGATTACCCGCTATTAGCTTAATTGGTGACAGTAATCTTAATGGTTTTTACTAATCCATTAGTCGAAATACCACTAAGTGTAATCGTATCATTAACATGTGGAGCTACAGCGATCCTATTAGTACTCGGATCTAATTTAAAGGTGCTAGTACCGTCGAGATTGGTTCCTGTAGATGTAACTTCTACGATTTGAGCTAAAGGAGCAGCTTTCGTACCATACTGATCTACTGTTAAGAAATATAGTACTCCTCGGCCTACACTACTTCCAGCTACATCCATTCTTGCCATAATTGTACCAGGTTGCAGATACCGAACGCTAACGTTAGCTTGATCGCCTGCATCATTTAGTGTAACACCCGGCATGAAGGTACCTACAGCAGCAACAATAGCCAGAGCTTTTGGTACTTCAGTTGAAGATTTAATAGGTGTCGTTAATGCATGTACTAAACCATCAGCACCCCGAAACGTTACATTTAAGGTAGTGCTTGATGTTGTCATATTATTTGCTAACGTTTTTGCAGCAACATATACACTCTGATAATCAACTCCGGAAGCAGGAATAACATCGTAAGTTCCATCAGATTTAACTGTACTAGCAATAAAGTCTGAACTATCAATATTTGCTCCGATTATTGGAGTTCCTGCTAATATTACTTTTGATCCACTTCCTGTTTTACCATAAACGTATGGATTACCAGCAAAAGCAGTGGTTCTTTTAGTTATTGCTCCAGAAGTAGTAACATCAGCGTATATAGGTTTTGCTACTGTATCCATTGAGTAATCTTTAATATCAGTATTTTTAAGAATTGAGAATGTCACTGATTTCGAATCAATCACGGTATATGGGTGAGCGTCAGTGCCATCATGTATAACACCATTCACAGTACCCTCAAGTGTATTAACCAATCTGAACGTAACTGTTCCCGTCCCTCCTAGGGCTTCTAAGCCATCTTTTGCTGTAATCTTAATACCATTTGCGCCAAATGCTATAGGTTCTTTAGTTACCGTATCCTTTTTATCTTTATCAGTTCCACTTACTGCAATAGCGCCAGAAGTAGTTGCTAGAATTTCATAATTATAAGCTGGGGCACTTCCAACAGCAATACCCTTAGCTTTGCCTACCATGTCGAAAACTCTTCCATATTGATCTTTAACTTGGAAACCACCATAGTTGTATCCAAAGTCTACGCTTTGATTTGAAGCACTTTGCATGTTACTTAACAATATCTTGGAGTCTAAATATAACGTGTCAGCTTTGGCATACTTCTGAATGTTTATAGTTAGGGTGCTGTATTTGCCAGTTGTTGTCGTTGCTGTTATAACTTGTTGTCCGTCTGTTGCAAATCCATTTCCGTCTTGACCAGCTAATAAACTAGCAGTTCCATCAGTATTTTCAAAAAGCTTCGCGTTACTTATAGTAAGATTGTTAGTTTTTAAATCAACATATTTTGTTAGTGCCACTCCATTTTGATCTAATGCCGTGAATGGAATTGCTTTTCCTTCATTAACAGCAATACTATTCGATGGAGACATTAAGGTAAATGTATTTACTGATGATGCTTTCTTTAAGGTTGTATTGATTGATGAAGTTTTTCCGGTCCAAGTCATGGCAGTAATTACTGTTGGCATATCCATCGTAAGAGCATTACTAGATGTATTATTAGCAATTACTTTAATGACTGCTTTTGTAGAATCACTTGGATCTTCTTCAACAGTAGCTGTTACATTTGAGTTTGAAGTGGTTAACACATTACCATTACCGGCATTATCGGAATGTAATATTAATCCACCCTTAATCAAATCATAGTTCGTTGTAGGATTACCACTGATATCCGTTGCAGTATAGCTTGCATAGAATTCACTAGTATCTCCATCAGTTAAAACTTTACCCTCGGCATTTGTTAAAGCACCAAGTTTGAAATCACTTAATGTTCCAATTTGTGTTGATGTCGTTAATGTAGCACTCACCGAAACTCCAGTAGTTGAATCATAGCCAGTTATTACCACTGTCGCAAACTGCATTAGATTCTGAACATTTGAGTCTAACGTGAGCAACCCATCTTTTGCCGTAACCGTACCGACACCACTTTGGAATGTTAAACTATTAGCAAGAGCCCCGGCTGTAATATCGTTTCCATATTGATCTAATACATTATAGGTTGCATATCCAGTCTGAGTACTAATACCACCTGAAGTAGTGGTGCTAACAACCCCTAATTTAGTTGAAGTGATATTTATTGAAGCAATCTTTTGTTGGACTACTGCTACCGTTGAACTTCCAAGATCCGTTGCGTCATTCTTCACAGCAACTGTATACGTTCCTTCTGGAAAATTTACCGAGTTAGTCAAGGTAGCTTCAGTCTTAGCAGCATTCCAAGTCGCGTTTACAGTCACAGGAGTTAATATGTTCATAACTGTAAATTTAACTTTTGAAGTATCAGCAGGTGCTTGGTTAAAAACTACTTTGAAGTCACTAGAGCTAATAGAACTTACGGATGTTACTGACAAAGCGCCAGCAGGTGGTGTAACTACGCCAGTAGCAACCCCACTACGGACAGTCTCAGGAACAACAGCTGTACCACCAAGAGCAGTGACAACACTGTCAGAAGCGAGTTTACTGTACACGAAAGTAGCTGCAGCAGGAACGGTTCCGTCTGTGAGGACGATAGCTGATTTAGTTTGGGCTGCAAGTGGTGCACCTGCGAGAGCATCAATACCAGTTACGCCGTTAGCCACATAGACATTGCCATAGGTAAGGGAAGAGTTGAAGTCTTGGATAACTTGATTGTTGGTATCATAAGCCGAGGTACCAGCATGACGGGTTGCGCCAGGAAGTGCCTCTTTTACAGCATCGCTGATGACGCCTGTTCCGCCGATAACATCGGAAGAAGTGATTCCTGGGTTGGCGGCTATGTAAGCTGAAACGCTTGCAGAAAGTGCCCCTTTGTCTGTTAAGAGAATTGGCTCATTAGCAGCAGAAGCGACAGCTGCGATGGAGAGCGCATCTTGCAAGCCGTTAGCAACTGCAACTTTGGTTACGCCAGTCATTCTTTTAGCAATATTAACGGAGGTTGCAGAACGGTCTACTCCCCCAAGGGGAACAACTGTGGTACCCATTTTGGAGATTTGATCGAGAACTGCTTGGCTAATAACAGCCGTTCCACTGGTAACATAAACAGTCTTAACAGCGAGTTTAGTGAGTTCGGCTTCGGTGTCAGCGTCGAGTGTGTTTCCAGCTCCAGTTAGAAGGATAGGAGCTTTCAAGTAAGAAGCGAGTGGGGCAGCCGTGAGAGCATCCACCATACCATAGGAAGCTGATGAAGCCAGAATTGCTGTGCCAGTCCAACCTGTTTGATCTGCTATTGCAACTGCAGTTCGAGCTGCAGTTGTACCTGCCAACCTAGTTGGAACTGTACCAGCAGCAAGTACATTAAATGGAACCATTGACAACGCCATACCAACCATAGCTAATGATGCTAAGGCTTTTTTAGTTTTTTTCATTAATGAATATCTCCTCTCAATTTAGATCACTTTCATTTTTTGGGGTGAATTTGATCTTTTTTTCTCGGCCTAGGACGTCCTGTAGTCGTCCACCACCCCCTTAAATTACTTAATATTCCGTCTATTATGAGCAGTATTCAAAAAAGCCACCGGATTTTATGGAAGCGTCCTCCCAAAAATGCAGATTCATTTTCCTCCGGTGGTACGCTATATCTTTGAAAACTATGCATCTGATTCTAGTGCTAATTTTGTTGATATCCAACATGTGGATTAGTCTACTAAGATCTTCTTCATATGTTATTCTACGTCTATTTGTTTTATCCTTCTGAATATTCATAATATATATTTAATTTTGTCTATTTAATTATTCAGTTTTCATAATTCATCTTTTAGTCGAGGTTAGTTTAGAACCCCCTCGTCCAGGGTAAAGAAGAATTGAGCGGATAAAGCCCAACAACTCTATAATATAGAGGTCAACTTCCTCCTGATTTACGCAAAGAACAGGCTACCCAATATGCTGTAGATATGATTGAGTTGACTTGCCGAGACACCTGAATTAAAGGAGTACTGCTGATGCTGCAGTGTATGTTACGAAGCAAAGGCCTGATCCAGAGTTGCCGAACTACTGTCGGACCAATCATTGACGGTAGAACAACAACCAGTTGTCGATCAGGTTCAACAATCTGCATAGATTAACATAGCAAATCCCTCCTACCTTAATGGTAGGAGGGATAACATCTTTGACCCCTAAATTAGAGATCAAATTGATTAATTAATAAACTTTTAATTTACCTTTCTGAATACATAATTATAGGAATTACTGGATTCACTGAAAGTGGGATTAATGAAATTACTCTGATTACTAAAATAACTGGAATTACCAGTAATATAGGAAATACCCATATTGTAAATTTCTAAACGATTCTTATTTAATACAAAATTGTAATCTTTAGCCTCACTGGAATTTACTATTCTAATCCAGTTGGGATTACTGAATGAATAATTATCTTTATAAATAGTAGTATATCCATCGCGCAATTCAGTTTCTTCTAATGTACCATCATTATGAAATTCCAGGGTATATCTTTCATCAGAAGTCTTCCATGTCCCTAAAATGTCTTGTTGCACTTGTTGAATTGTCGAAATAGCAACCGGATTCACATCTGCAACTGTAACTGTAGCTATTGCTTTAACTGTAACCGATTCAGCAATTGTACCAATAACAATAAAAGTTTCTGCACTTGTTCGTCGACTTAATTCCATGGTCGCCCAATTGACATTAACCATTTTAGTTGTCCCATCACTCATTGTAGCAATCACTGTACCAGGTAAAACCGGAGCAGTTCCGGCTGTAGTAGTTACATTAACAACACTCACATGGCTTACTGTAATAACCTGTCCTTGATCCGGTTCTTGTATTGTTGTGCTAGTCGCAGCTAATGTCGATAACGCAGATGATAATGTGATTAAGATAATTAGAAAAAAAGACATTAATATCTTCTTCATTAAAATCGTTTCCCCTTTTTCAATTTATAAATATAACATACACCACCAACCAGTAAGGACGATAAAGCAAATACAGAAGAGCGAATAAGGACTAGGTGGTATATTTTCTGATTTGCAATCATGGTCATCAAGCTGCGAATTACTATTCTGTGAGGTGTTAATTATTTTATGTATTGCCCTCTGCTGACCGGAAACGAAAAGAGTGCATTGTGTCTAAATTGTATAGGAGTTGTACCCCGAGGGAAGGAGCTGAGCAGAAAAACGGGGAGGACAATTATAAAACTGTCCTCCCCTACTACGGTATTTAGTTATTCATACAGTTTAAATGTTGTTGCGACTATTAGCTTAATGGAGCGGTGACAATAATCTTAATGGTTTTTACTAATCCGTTAGAGCTAACACCACTAAGTGTAATTACATCACCAACTTGTGGAGCAGCACTGCTGATCCTGAAGTCTGAACCTACAGCAAAGTCAGAGGCTGTTCCATCTGCGTGGGTCTTGGAAACAACTATGAGCTGAGATAAAGGAGCAGCTTTCGAACCATACTGATCTATGGCCCTGATATAAAGTCCTAATGAGCGATTAGCGTTAGATCCACTTGTATCTGTTCTAGCAAGAAGTTTTCCAGTAGAAAGATAGGTTTGACTAACGTGAGCAACGTCTCCTACGTCATTGAGTGTAACACCCGGCATGAAGGTGTTTACAGCAGCTTGGATTTTAGTAGGTACTGATGACGCAGTTGAAGACGTAACAGGTGTTGTTACTGAATGTACTAAACCATCAGCACCCATAATCGTTACACTTAAGGTAGTGCTTGATGTTGTCACATTATCGCCTAATGTTTTGGCATACACAGCTACATTCTTATAGCCAAATGGTGAGTAGCTGCTCGCATCAGTGACAACAAAGTCAGAACTATCAACATTTGCGGCAAGTACTGAACCGTCTGCTAATACTACTTTTGATCCACTTGCTGATTTACCATAAACGTATGGATTAGCAGCATAGTCATCGAGTCTGCCAAAGTCGGTTCTGGCAGCTATAGCTCCAGAAGTAGTAGAAGTAGAAGCGTCAGCAAAGATTGGTTTTGCTACTGTATCCATTGTGTAATCTTTAATATCAGTATTTTTCAGGACTTGGATTGTTACTGATTTCGAATCAATTACAGTATACGGATCTGCTACAGTACCAGCATGACCATCAAGTGTATTAACCAACTTGAAGGTAACTGTTCCTGTCCCTCCCGTTGTTGTTAAACCACTATTTGCTTGAATTCTAATACCATTTGCACCATAAGCGATTGGAGCACCGTTTGTGACTGTTTCAGTACGATCATTACCAACTACGCTAACAGCTCCCGAAGTAGTTGCTAGAACTTCATAATTATAAGCTGGGGTACTATTAATTGCTGCGCCTGCAGCTTTACCTACCATGTCAAAAACTCGTCCATATTGATCTTTTACAGTGAAACCGCCATAGTTCCAACCAAAGTCAACGCCTTGACTTGAACCACTTTGCATGTTAGATAACAATACCGAGGAGTCTAAAGCTAATTCGTCAGCTTTGGCATACTTCTGAATATTGAGAGTTAAAGAGCTGTACTTACCGGTTGTTGTTGTTGCAGTGATAACTTGTTGTCCGTCATTTGCAAATCCAGTACCGTCGTCTTTTCCAGCTATCAAAGTAGCAGTTCCATCGGTATTTTCGGTGAGATACGCGTTAGATATAGTGAGGTCAGCTGTCTTTAAATCGGAATATTTGGTGAGTGCCACTCCATTTTGATCCAATGCTGTAAATGGAATTGCTTTTCCTTCGTTAACAGCAATGCTATACGATGGAGACATTAGCGTAAATGTATCTACCTTTGACGCTTTCTTCAAGGTTGTATTGAGCGAGGAAGTTTTTCCGGTCCAAGTCATGGCAGTGATAACTGTCGGCATATCCATCGTAAGAGAATTGCCAGAATTACTTGCAACTACTTTAATGACCGCTTTTGAAGAATCACTTGGATCCTTTTCAACAGTAGCTGTTACATATGAATTTGATGTGGTTAGAAGATTATCATTGCCACTATTATCAGAATGTAAGATTAAGCCACCGTAAATCATATCATAATTGTTTGTAGGATTTCCACTGATATCTGTAGCGGTAAAGCTAGCATAGAATTCACTGGTATCTCCATCAGTTAAAACTTTACCATCAACATTTGTTAAAGCACCAAATTGGAAATCACTTAATGTTCCAATTTGTGTTGATGTCGTCAATGTAGCACTCACTGAAACACCAGAAGTTGAATCATATCCAGTTATTACTACTGTAGCAAACTGCATCAGATTCTGAACGTTTGAGTCTAATGTGAGTAATCCATCTTTTGCTTCAACTGTACCAACACCACTTTGGAATGTTAAACTATTAGCAAGAGCTCCAGTTGTAATATCATTTCCATATTGATCCAATACATTGTAAGTTGCATATCCGGTTTGTTTCGTGGCACCAGCTACAGTAGTGCTAACAACCCCTAATTTGGTTGAAGTGATATTAATCGAAGCAATTTTTTGTTGAACTACAGCAACTGTTGAAGTTCCAAGATCCGTTGTGTCATTCTTAACACCAACTGTATAGGTTGCTTCTGGAAAATTTGCTGAGTTAGTCAAGATAGCTTCAGTCTTAGCCGCATTCCAAGTTGCTGTTACAGTTACAGGAGTTGTTCCGGTTTTAACATCAAATGTAACCTTTGAAGTATCAGCAGGCGCTTGGTTAAACACTACTTTGAAGTCTGTAGCGCTAACAGCACTTACAGAAGTAACTGACAAGTTACCAGTAGGTGGTGTAACTACTCCGCTAACAACACCAGCACGTACAGTTTCAGGGACAACAGCTGAACCACCGAGAGCAGTAACAACACTGTCAGCAGCGAGTTTGCCGTGTACGAAAGAAGCCGCAGCAGGAACTGTTCCGTTTGTGAGCACGATAGCTGATTTAGAAGCAGCTGCGAGTGGTGCACCAGCAAGAGCATCAATACCGGTCACGCCACTAGCAACGTATACATTGCCATATGTGAGTGAAGAGCTGAAGTCTTGGATAACTTGGTTATTGGTGTCATAAGCCGTGTTGCCAGCATGACGGGTTGCGTTAGGCAATGCTGCTTTAACAGCTTCACTGATAACGCCCGTTCCACCAATAACATCGGAGGATGTAATACTAGCGTTAGCAGCCAAGAAAGCTTTTACGCTAGCAGGAACTGCATCTTTCTCAGTTAAGAGTATAGGGGAATTGGAAGCAGAAGCGATTGATGCGATCGAGAGTGCGTCTTGGTTCAACCAGCCATAAGCAACAGCTACTTTGGATACTGGAGCGCCGAGAGCAACCATTTTCTTAGCGATATTTACGGAAGTTTCGAAGCGATCAGCACCGCCGAGGGACTCAACAGCGATACCCATACCTGTCAATTGGTCAAGCACTGCTTGGCTGATGACAGCTGATCCGCTGGTTACATATACTTTCTTAACATTTAGTTTGGTGAGCTCAGCTTTGGTGTCAGCATTTAATACTGCTCCAGGCTCTTGCAAAAGGATAGGAGCTTTTAAGAAAGTAGCGAGTGGTCCAGATGTCAATGCATCAACCATACCGTAAGATGCTGAAGATGCGAGGATTGCTGTGCCGGTCCAGCCTGTTTGTTCAGCAATGGCTACTGCAGTTTGTGCAGCAGTTCCACCAGCAATACGAGTAGGAACTGTACCAGCTGCAAATGCATTAAAAGGAATTGAAGTTAGAGCCATACTTGCGATAGCTAAAGAAGCTAAGGCTTTTTTAGTTTTTTTCATGTAGTAAATTTCTCCTCTCAACTTTTGGATCTCTTTGGTGAACTTTTTCTCTTTTTTCTAGGACGTTTTTGAGTCGTCCCTCACCCCCTTAAAATGTGTAGCACAATCTTTAGACATTGCGCAATATCTAAAAGTATTCCGCAGGATATAGTGGGAGCGTCCCCCCTAAGGATGACTTGGTCATCCCTCCTGTGGCGTACCCTTTAGAACCGCATAAGAATGAGGAACCCATAAAAAAGGGTCTGTATTGGCTATATGTATTCTACATAATAGTCAATATTCCTGCTCACTGTCCGATTTTTTTTTATAAAGACCTTTAAGGGATTTATTGCAATCGGACAGGTTCCCATCGATACTTTTCTAGTTTACACTAAAACCTACTAGTTTTCCACCTTTTAGTCAATATTATACCGACTTCAAATGGAATAATTGAAGTATAGCACAATGATTGAACCTAAATGTTAATATTTTGTGGGCTTTCAATTTACAAGTTGTTAAACTTTCTTTTGAAAAGCTCATAGAATTGAATAACTAGTACTGCACAAATTTAGCACGAAATGCGTTTGGAATCAATGCCCAGTTTTTAGAACATGCTAATAGCCTTTATATTTCAGGACTCCTCTGTAGATGCCGAGCGCTGCTTTTTGTTGGAAATCTGGAGATCCTAAGAGGGTTTCTTCAGTCGGGTTAGATATGAAACCGATTTCTACCAAGACTGCGGGCATCTTTGTGTTCTTGATCACGTAGAAGGCTGCGTCCTTTGTGCCACGGCTGGGTAAGGATATCACTTTTACTAACTCGCTCTGGATGCTATCCGCTAGGTTCTTCGACTGGGTAGTCACTGGACTAGCCGAACTATAGTAGGTCGTTGTCCCACTTGCTTCCGGATTGCTGAACGAATCGTTGTGTAGGCTGATATAGAGATCCGCCTTTAGGTCGTTCGCGATTTTGGTGCGAGCCTGAAGGTCCGATAGCTCTGAATACGTTCCGGTTACGGGCGAGATATCCGTGCTACGCGTCAAGACGACTCGTGCCCCAGCCGAGCGCAATAATCCTGCAAGATCGAGGCCCACAGCCAAGGTATTGTTTTTTTCATAGGTCCCTTTTGCCCCAATCGCGCCTGTGTCAGGTCCCCCGTGCCCGGGGTCTACGACAACGGTTACTCCTGCTAAGAGGTAGGAAGGCTGTACGTCTCCTTGGATCATGGCCTTGACTTGATCTGTAATAACCGCCAAGCCTCCGACGATCACCACATTCATAGGACTTTCGGTTGGTCTAGACAATACGGAGTAAGTTGATCCCGGCAAGGTTGATGTTTGAGCCATGACGATTTGGGCTTGTTGCTTGGCTGCTAGCCCTCCCGCTGCGAGTGCATCGGGGAAGTTCTCGCCAGTGACAAGGTACGTCGTTTGAGCAGGCAAGGCATCCATGGCAAATTCATAGACAGCTGCTGCGGTCTCATAGCGGTCATTCCCGGCAATCCGTTGAACACTGTTCAAGCCGCTCAGTATCGTACTGGATACTACTGCTTCTCCCCCGACGACGATGGTGTCGAGATCTCCTTTTTGCTGTAGACTGTTAAGCTCTTGTTGAGTCGAGGCAGGCATCTTCTTGGCATTAGTCAGAAGAATTGGGGTCTCTGTCACCCCCGCATAAGCTGATATCGCAAGGGCATCCGGAAATTGTTCTCCATTGGCCAGGATGACTTGCCCCTTAGTTCCGACACGTTCGGCTACCTTTTGGGCTGTTTCATATTGGTCATACCCTGCAATGCGTTCTGGTTTGCCTAGTCCCGCGTTTTGGATATCCGCCTCAACTTTTGGGCTTAAGGCTACTTCCCCACCTAAAAGGATAACTTGCTGTGCGCCCAACCGTTTAATTTCTTCCATTACTTTCGCATCAACTCCCCCTGCTGGGGTGAGGAGAATAGGGGCGTCCAATTGATGGGAAAGGGGCGCTGCAACGAGAGCATCTGGAAAATGATCGCAATTGGCCAATAAGACAGTATTTGCATGCTGCCACCCTGTTTTAGAAACTTCGATGGCAGTATCTATTTGACGCTCTCCGGATATCCTTGACGTCTCTAAGGCTAAGGGAGAAGCGTTCGCAGGATTCTGTAATCCCAACCAAAATACTAAGACCAATATTCCGATGAGTCCCCATTTTAAATTTGCCACACTGTAATCCCCTCCCTAAACTTGATGCCTTATAAAATTCGACATAATTCCCTGATGTCCTGCCAAAAAGAAAAGGGACTTTCGTCCCAATCTATTATTGAACCCAGCTTTCTACGGTCTGTACGACGTTTTCCGGCAGTGCTAAAACACCGCCAAACTCCTCCACCTGCTTTCCTTGCCAAGAATTTAAGAGTGTGGCCAAACTAGAAGGAATATCAGAGTTCGTCGGAACTAAGACGACCATTGTTCCGTAGAAGGCGGCCCGGACGGCTCCAGTGAGGGCATCTGGGTAATTCTCTCCTGTTGCCATTTCTAGTTTGGCTGATATAGGAGGATAGGTTTTTAAGACGGCGGCCGCGGTGTCGTAAGCTGTCTCCCCGCTAATCCGGTTGGGGGAGGGAAGGCTGTTCATTACGTTAGCGCCTACCACAGCTGTCCCTCCGATGACGATGGTTTGGGTTACATTGAGCTCCCTTAGAACAGTTTGGGCATCTTCAGATAATGTTGAAGGTTCTGTGAGTAAAATGGGGATACCCTGGCGAGCAGCCCAAGCTGATATGACTAAAGCGTCCTGAAAGTAACGCACGCTGGCCACGATGGCCTTTCCTTTGGTACCGAGTTCTCGGGCAATCGCTACTGCTGTCCCTTCTGCTGTGTAACCGGACAGACGTTTGACGTCATACTTCTGCCGAAGTTCTGCTTCAATCGTCCCAGACAGGGCAGCTGTGCCCCCAAGGAGATAAACAGTCTTGGGAGCTAGTCTGACTAGCTCCGCTCGAACCTCCTCCGTGAGTCCTGAGCTTGGAGAGAGTAAAATCGGGGCTTGCAATTTATAGGCCAGAGGGGCTCCTGCCAGAGCATCTGGGAACTGATTGGCTTGGGCGAGAATCACAGTATCTGCTCCGGTTGTAAAGGTTGCTTGCGAGATCTTGACGGCAGTCCCCTCAGCCGTAACCCCCGCAAAGCGGTTACCCACTGTCATTGATTGAGGGGTCCCTACCGCATAGATTCCACCTTTATAAAGGCCAAGCCTGGCTTCACCATTGATGATATCTCCACCCAATGAGATCCAACGCGAACCATCCCAACGATAGACATTAGCTGTCGCTCCAGAGTCCGTTTTAAGTGAGGAATCGTTCAAGGTCAAGGAAAGCATTTTTTGTGGAGCGGCACTTCCCCAGTCGATCTGAAAGGCTGAAGTTAAGAAGTTGGCACCGTTTGGTAAACTGGCAGGGGATTGGATTGTTTGTGCAGAGACGTTGGTGGAGCTGTCAAACGCCTGTTCAGGGATCGTTAAGGCCAGCTGGGTTGTGCCCGCTGTGGCTTGAACAATTCCACCCAGTTCATTGACTGAAGCCGAGGATGGTAACTTATCTAGCGTTTTATTAGCGAGAGTTAAGGCTAGTTTCACGTCCACAAGTCCGTAACCGTAGCTATCGTCTCGTCCTTGAGAGCCTAAATCTTTTACCCCCGCTTCAAGGACCTGAATAACTTGATCTCTGGACCAATCCGGGTGCCGACTCCATATTAGGGCAGCTTCTCCCGACACAAACGGAGCGGCCATGGAGGTCCCGCTCGCATCAGCGTATCCTGCGCCCGTGGTTTTGCTCCACCAGTCACTGGTGATGGAGTCCCCAGGGGCGGCTAGATCAACTTCTGGGCCTGAGACGGAGTAATCTGCCACGTTGTTGTTTTTGTCAGTTGCTGCCACGGCCAGAACATCTGGGTTGGAGGCTGGGTAGCTCACCCCGGGATTCCCTTCCGTCTGAGGGTCATAATTTCCTGCGGCCGCGACCAATAAGCACCCCTTATTATAGGCATAAGCAATAGCTTCCCCTAAAATATCCGAGGGTGCCGAACCATTCTCCAAGCCAATGCTAAGATTGATAATCTGTGCTCCATGATCTGTAGCCCAGACAATTCCGTCGGCAATAGCGTCGTCATAGCCTTCCCCCACGGAATCCATGACCTTGATTGGCATAATCTTGGCCTTGTACGCTACTCCGACTATTCCAGCATTGTTTCGTTCTGCGGCAGCGATCCCGGATACGTGGGTTCCGTGTCCATTATTATCCTGATTCGCGCCCAGGGCTTCACTCTTGGTAATGGAATTATAGCCAGGGACTAAATTATCCTTTAAATCCGGGTGTTGAAGAGCGACCCCCGTATCGACCACAGCAATGGTTATTCCCTGACCGGTAGCCCCTATGTCCCAGGCTGCTTGAACGTTGCCGTTGACTATTGACCATTGGTCTTGGAAAAGGGGATCCTTCGGAGTAGTTGATTCGGGTGAGGGTATCGTTGAGACTGAAGTTGAAACAGAAGTGGTGGTTGTTGCTTTTGTTGCTATAGTGCGTCGATAGTTTTGCTCTGCCCCCAAAATTCCAGGGGTACTCTTCAGTTCTGCTATGACCTGTAGCACGTTATTAGATTCCTTGAATTCTAAGGTCGCATAATGAAGCGGCCCCCGACGCACAACGTTTGCCCCTAAGTCGTGAGCCACGTTGTCGACATCAACCCCGGGGGCTAAGGAAACGATGACTTGAAAGAGTTGGGATTGGGGTTGAGCTAACACCGGTGGAGCTAGCCCAATGTTTAGAACCACCATCCCCATAATCACCCAGGAAACTATCCTAATTTTGGTCTGATCCATTAATTTTCTTCTAATAGACATCTCTTTCACGTCACTTTCGTTGGGTCTTTTCTGTCACTTTGTTCGAATCCTTAGATTTTTTTCTTTAGATATGCCTTTGAGAAATTCCATACAATGTCATTCGACAATTAATGCCATTTTCCCTCCCTATTTGTGCCTGCATAAATGTGAAGATCTTATGGGCACGGTTTACTGTATGAATTTGGAAGCTATCATGGGGAGGATTTCGACTCTTTAAAAAGAATATCTTAGGAATAAACTCCAAGTCTGGTTAGATAGCGATATGAATGTTTTAGCTAAATGAAAAATTAAAAACTGGAGGTTATTAATGAACGTTTTAACTAAAAAGACTCTGAGTATTATCTGTGGTCTAGCCATTCTAGTTAGTGTTATACACTTCCAACCGCTCAGTGTACAAGCAGATCCCAGCGAATCTGTAACAAACCGTATTTATGGAAATACGCAATATGATACAGCCGTAGAGATTTCTAAAAAAGGTTGGGATAATGCGCCTGTCGCGGTGCTAGCGACCGGAGGAAACTTTCCAGATGCTCTCACCGGAACTGTTCTAGCGCATAAAGTAAATGGACCCTTACTGCTCACTGAATCGGATCATTTAACTCCCACTGTTTCCGAAGAACTCAAACGGCTCGGTACGCAAGAAGTGTACCTCCTGGGCGGGACAGCCGCCTTGAATGATGGGATCGAGCAGGCGCTCAAAGATCAAGGGATCTTGCCTCGGCGTCTTGCAGGCTGGGACCAGTATGGAACAGCCGCCACCATTGCTGGGAGGGCCACCCCGAGCTCTACTCAGGCTTTCTTAGTCAATGGCGAACATTTTGCGGATGCTCTGAGTATCTCGTCTTATGCGGCTGCCCAAGGAATTCCTATTTTACTCACACGGAGTGATTCGCTGCCGACAGAAACCGCTACGGCCCTCACCCAAATGGGGGTTCAGAACGTGACGCTAATTGGCGGTACGGCCGTGATTAAGGACACCATTGAAGAACAGCTTAGCAAACTGCCTCAGCCTATTAAGGTTACCGCGAGATATGCAGGATACGATCAATACGAAACTAACACGACCGTTTTAAATCAATTAGCATTTGAGACTTCTAAAGTTTATGTAGCGACGGGAGAAAACTTCCCGGATGCCCTTGCAGGTGCTGCTCTGGCTGCTAAGGACAAGGCGCCGATTGTTTTGTTACCCCATGCGCAATTAAGTGCGTCAACAACGACTTATCTCAATCTTCAACGAGCCTCCGGCTCAGCCTTTACTATTTTTGGGGGGTGGGGCATTATCAACTATAAACTAGAAAGTATTGTTCGCACTGGGGTTATTCAATCACGAATTTCCCTCCAATATACCCAAGGTAGTACTCAGGGAATGCTTAACCAGGTTCAATCCATTCCTACACCGGCTACGGATTACGCCGACATTATTGCCCCAAGCTGGTTATATCTTGATGATACCGCAGATGGGAATGTAACTGGGGGCTGGGATTCGAGCACTGGTGATTACGCCAAGCTCACAGCGGCTGCTCATTCCCGCAACTTAAAAGTCCTTCCGGTTATTCAATCTACTTGGGCAAGTCCCAAAACCGTAGATACTGTACTTGCCTCCGATCCTGCTCGTGCTAAACTAGAAAGCCAACTCATCGAGCGAATCCAAAGCACAAACTCAGACGGCATCGTGATCGATTTTGAACTGATGAGCAATGCTACAGGGCCCTATCTCACCCAGTTCATGAAAGAACTATACGCTCAACTTCATCCCTTGAATAAGTTAGTCATCGAAGCCGTTATGTCTAGAACTGGTTCAGAGACTTGGTACGATGAGTTTGACTACCATGCCTTGAGCCAATATGTTGATTACTTGCACATTATGACCTATGATTACAGCAAATCAATTCCAGGGCCTCTCGCCCCACTGACTTGGATGGAAAAAGTACTAAGCTATACACGTGGACAAGGGGTAGACATGCATAAGGTTCTACTGGGAATCCCTTACTATGGGAATGACTGGTGGACAACTAACACGGGGGCTAATCCGACTTATGAACGACGCGCGGGCGGGATGGCTGAACTTTTGGCCTTAGCCAATGGGCCAGTGCAACGGGATTCATCGCAGGTACCTTACTTCAATTACACCGATTCAATAGGTACTCACACCGTCTATTTCGACGATGCGCAAAGCTGGAATGCCAAATTATCATTGCTCAATCAATATAGCCTTGGCGGAGTCGGAGCATGGTCCCTGAATTGGACTCAGAACCCTGTAAGCGCAAGTGCGATCTTCCCGCTTTTGAAGCAGTACTTGAGATAAAAGCTTCAACTTCTCCTTTTCATCAATCTCAGGTCTTTCAATAAAAGTGAAAACTAATTAGGGAAGTCGTTCACTGACTAAAATAGCAGTGAACGACTTCCCTAATTTTGCTCTAATATTCATCCATCAACCAGAACTTTGTTAGGGTTTTATGTTAACAACATCTAGGATAATGATCTCTTAGGCTTGCTTATAAACCCTCAGATTGTATAATATTATGAAAGCTAAAATAGAGAATTATGAGGTGGCCTTTTTTGTTAGTATTACTGACGATTTTTAATTCCGTACTCATGGTGACGGGGCAAACTCTTTGGAAGCTTGGAGCCACGGGCAAGGAGATTCATAGCTTGGGTCAGCTCCTCCGCCTTTTTCTCAGCCCTTTTGTCCTTGCCGGCCTCATGGTATACGCATTTGCCTCTGTCCTATGGATTTATATTTTAAATAAAGGCGAATTGAGCTATGTTTACCCGATTCAGAGTACCGCTTTTATTTTTGCGCTTATTATTGGTACTACAATCTTCAAAGAACATCTGACTCCCACGAAGGTCATCGGGGTCTTAGTGATTTGCCTTGGGGTTATCATTATCACACGAAAGTAGGCTGCATAATGTGGAAAGCCGTTAAATATTTGCCTGAGAATTTAGCAGAAACAATCGATATGGCGCGAGAGTATTACGGAGAATCCTGGATTTCCGACACCAGTTACTTGAAATGGCAGTATGAAGCCAATCCGGCTGGCCCGGCGATGATCCAATTGGCCCGAGATGTGAAAGCGGATCAGCTTGCCGGCCAATATGTCGTGATTCCGATGCGTTTCAAAGCCTATGACAAAACGTTTAACGGAATCCTCTCCTTAAACACTCTTACTCGCCAAATCTTCACTGGTCAAGGGATTTTCACTGGATTAGCAAAAACCGTCTATCAGGACTGCGCCGAACAAGGGATGGAGTTTTGTTATGGATTTCCCAATCCGAATTCCTACCCAGGATTCACGAAAAAGCTAGGCTTTACCGACCTCGGGAGTGTCCCACTCTTGCTCAGGCCTTTAAATACCAAGGCTTTGGCCACACAAAAATTCGGTTCCTTAATTGGATCTTTGGTGCTTCCATTCCAGCTCTTTTATAACGTTAAAGACCGCTTTGATGACCGCTATGAAGTTTATCCGCTCACCGCCTTCGATCTCTCCGCTGTAGATGTCTTCTGGGCTAAACTACAACACAAATACCCGATCATGGGAATCCGAGATGCTGCCTATCTCCGCTGGCGGTATTTCGAGAATCCCTATCGAGACTACCAAATCTACGGCATTCATAAAAAAAACAGCTCAGAGCTTAGCGGTTATATAGTGGGACGATGCACTGAAGTGGAAGGTATGGCTTCTGGTATGATCGTCGACTTTCTAGTTGATCCAAACGTTACCGACGCAGGGAACTTACTCATTAATCGTCTCTTACGCTTTTTTGTTGATAACAACATGGATTTGGCTGGTTCGCTGATGCTGCCCCACACTGAAGAATCTCATATTCTCAAAGCCAATGGGTTCTTCACCTGTCCCAAGGCCTTAGAACCGCAGCCCTTCCCAGTTATTTACCGTAGGCTCATACCTCAAGAGGAAGATCCATTCCTTCAACTCAATCACTGGTTCTTAACCATGGGTGATTACGATGCTATTTAGCTCTAAAGAAGCTCCTTAATCACAGTTTTGTCCTCTAAAGTGATCTCGTAAAAATTTTACTTCATAATCAACCATTACAGATGAAGATTAAATAATTCGTTTGAGAAATTATGTAATAAAAAATTGTTCAGGTGACGAAAGCAGGGTTCAGGCTATGAAGAATATATTAACCATCGACTTAGAAGAATGGTTTCATGCCAATTATCATGATGATGTATTTGATCCCCAAAAAACGTATGAAGTGCGCATTGTCCAAAACACCGAACGTCTTTTAGCCCTCTTTTCCGAACATAAAGCTAAAGCAACCTTCTTCGTCCTTGGCTACGTTGCAGAACAACACCCCCAGCTGATCCGCAAAATTGCAGCAGCAGGACATGAAATTGCTACCCATGGGTATGCTCATCAGCTTGTTTACCAACAAACCCCAGCGGTGTTTAAAGAAGATGTTAGTCAGGCCAAAAAACGCGTTGAAGATATCATCGGCAAAAGCGTCAAAGGATACAGGGCCCCTTCTTGGTCCATCACATCAAAGTCTCTCTGGGCCTGGGATATTCTTGAGGACTTAGGATTTGTCTACGATGCCAGCGTCTTTCCGATCGAAACGTATCTTTATGGCCTGCCCTCTTCTCCCCGTTTTCCCTACCACCCTCAATACAATGGAAGGACCCTAAACCTTCTTGAAGTTCCTTCCTCGACCGTGCAAATCTTAAATAAGAATATTCCTTTTGCCGGCGGCTTTTATTTCCGTGCACTACCCTATGCTATGATCGCGCAGTGCATCAAAACGGTAAATAAAGAAGGCCACCCGGCCATCGTCTACCTCCACCCCCGTGAGATCGACCCCGGCCAGCCTCGTCTCACCCTCAGTCTAAAAGAAAGTCTTATCCATTACTACGGGATTAGCGGGTGCGAGCAGAAGTTGATACGCATCTTAAAAAAGTTCGAGTTTACTTCCATTGAGGAGTACTATGGGCTTTAGAGTTCTACCATCGTGCCACATTGGAAATTCTGCTGATCAAGACTTTAGACTATACAATTAGGAATAATATTAATTAACACGAGACCGTAGGATTTTTACCCCTACGGTCTCGTGTTAATTCAAAGTGTTTTATCTATAGATTTTAAGCATTGCGGCGTAACGTGCAGACGCGTGCAGAAAAGCACTCCTCCCCTCGTTCTACTCCGGCCAAATCCTACTCATCATCGAATTAAGAATAATCGCCAAGCTGACCTTAAACATATAATACCCGCTCTTAAACGGGGTGATCGACGAATTGCCGGACAACCGTGCATCCATTTCCACTGAAACTTCCATCACCCGCAACCCATTCTTAACCAAGGTTACGATTGAATCCGGTTCCGGATAATCTGTAGAATAATGGGTGGACACTACCCTCAACGCCTTTTGGTTATAGGCTCGGAATCCTGAGGTAGGGTCCGTATAAGTTTTGCGAACGACAGACTGAATTGTTTTACTTAGGATATAAATCCCTAGGCGCCGAGGTAAAGCCGATTTGTACGATGTTTTTGCTAAAAAGCGTGATCCAATCGTAACATCCGCTTTCCCAAGAAGTATCGGGTCAATCAACTTCTTGATTTCTTCTGCTCGGTGTTGCCCATCCCCATCCACTTGTAAAGCCACGTCATAATGATTCTTCACAGCATAAAGAAACCCGGTTTGGACAGCTCCTCCAATACCCAGGTTCACGGGCAAAGAAATTACCTTCGCTCCCTGTCTACGAGCAACCTCAGCTGTTTGATCGGTTGACCCGTCGTCAATCACGAGCACATCAAGCCAAGGAGACGTGGTTTTTAGATTTCTGACCACCGAGCCGATATTTTCAGCCTCATTTAAGGCCGGAACGATCGCTAAAGTTCGTTTCATAGTGTTTCGTTAAACCGTCCTTACCCAAGAATTCCATCACTTTTATTTCATCTTCGAGAAGAGCAATCCGTTGTATTAAGACCCGATTGTTTGAACTCAACTTCGAAATTGCTAGGGAAAAATGAATGCATAAAACAAACACTAAAGCCCCAAAAACTACAAAAAGTGCTGAAGGGGCATAATAAATCCCCATTAAGCCTGCTAGGTACTCAATCCCATTTCTCCAAAGAGAAAAGAAGATCATGCCTAAACCCGATACAATCCAGATGAGAGAGTATTCAACTGCCAAGCGCCTCCTTCGAACTTGCTCCACGACAAATCCTGTGACAATTAGGCTGGTTATAAGAGCGGCTATCTGAATACGCGACATCTATACCCTTCTTCCTGTTCGGAGATTCGCTTTTGAAAGTTTTTCTATTCCTTCGAGGGCAATAACCAATACCAAGGACCCTAAGAGAATCAGCGCAGGCATCACCGGCAGACGGTAGCGAGCGCCGGAAACCACCGTAATCATGGACACAACAAAGCTATAATAAACGGTAAACAGCAATAGAAAGCTGTATTTTTTCAGACGAAAGAAACTAAGAAGCACACCAGCAAGCCCTAACAGGAGATACCCTTTATCGAGCGAATACCCCTTCATCTTGTAGGCTTGGCCGTCAGCGGGAGTCACTGGTTGCCAGAACAGGTTTATTTCTTTATCCAACGTGCGCTGCAGAAACAGCACGGGGTGTCGAAGAATATAAGTTTCTGCCAGTTGTTTATAGTCCTTTTCTTGTTCCGGAATCGGCAGTTTTTCAATACGGGCTTTCACATCGGGGTCATAGCTCGGTTGGGTAAAATAGAAATAGCTGTTCGTCACTGTCAAAGGATTGTTCCCTAGGTAAAATTCATAAGAACCGTAATTGGACACCGCAATAAATTGATGATATTTGAACGCGTTACGAATCCACCAAGGACTCATAACCAGAATCGTCATCAATACGATGATGCTGAAATCTCTGATTGCCGTTTTTAAATGCCAGCGTTTCATCCACAGGATCCAAATTCCCAAGACCGGGAAATAAAGTAAGAGTAACGGGCGAACGAGATTCGAAATTCCGATCGCAGCTCCTAATATCAAGAGGGTCTGGAGCTTAGGCTTTTCGATCTGTTTGGAATAACAGGCCGAAAGATAAAGAAACAGTGTGATCGTAAAAATGTAGGTAGTTTCTGTAAGAACGTACATCCCCCAAAAAGCATACAAAGGGTATCCCAGAGTCAACCCATAGGGGATCCAAGCATACTTCTTGCCAAATAGGATTTCTCCTGTCTTATAAGCTAGTACCGCACTGGCCGCTCCAAGTGTGGCGTGCAGAACAGCAATCACCATTCCATAGCTTTTGAATCCAAAGATCCCATAGATTAAGGCTAAGAGCAAGGGATAAATCGGCCCAACCACATACTCGCGGGTCTGAGCCACCTCCCTCACGACACCGTCAGCCCCCTGTACGAAATTCGCGGTATTCACGAGACCTCGCCCTTGAAGAAAATTCTCGGCAATGTTGGAGTAGTGTAGTCCATCCGGAGAAATAAGATAGTGCACACTATACGATTTGATATAAAGCAGCTCTATACCCAAGGCGATAAGAAACAAGAGTCCTGTAATCCACAGCCCTGTTCGAGGTTCGATGTTCGAGGCACGAGATTCGAATTCTAGTGCTTTTTTATACTGTTTATCCAATGATGTCCATCCTTCGTTCATTTTTAAGAGCACAGAGCCACTAGAAACCGATTTGAACTAATTAAGCTAATAAATACGATGCTGAAAATTACTTTGTTAGTAATTCACTAATCAACGTTTCATTAGCAGTACCGATGACCCCAGTTCCCCCTAAAACATACATTTTAGTCGTCTTGCCACACAGACTCCCTAGATAAGTTTTTGTATCGTCATTTAAGCCGTCTTTAGGTATTAAAAGCATTGGGCTCCCCGTTAAAGCAGCAAAAGCACCCCCGGATAAACCATCTGGGAAGTTTTCCCCCGTGACAATGACGATTGACGTGGGATCCTGATCAAAATGCTTAACAATTTGTAACATCGTATCATATTTTGTATTTCCAGCCAAGCGCAGCGGCCCGTAGCTCTCCAGAGCGCCACCTTTGCTGTCAAACGCAGTCGATATGGCAAATTTCCCACCGACGACGATCGTCTTAGTCACCGAGAAATCTTTCAGTATTCTTTGGGTGGAGTCAGGCAATGTGTTCTTTTCTGTGAGCAAGATAGGAATCCCCAGAGTAGCTGCCGGAGCAGACGCTGATAGGGCATCAGGAAAACTGGTACTGGAAGCAAGAATTACCTGAGTACTTGGACCCATCTTCCTTGCAATCTCTGCTGCAGTATCGGCGGCTGTGTCCCCGGAAATTCGCTCAAAGGGCAGATTTGCTGCTGTAAGCGCATTTGTGACTGTCTTTTTGATAGCGCCCTCTCCCCCAATGACATAAACCTTGCTCCCCGAGCCAAGGCGTTTCATTTCTTGCAAAACGGCAGTGTCGAGCTGATAAGGTGATGTCAAGAGCAAGGGCGCTTTAAGTTTCTTGGCTAGTGGGGCGGCTGCTAAGGCATCCTGAAAACGATCTACCCGAGCAAGGAGCACAACGGGGGAAGAGTTGTCGGCCCAACCCGCCTGGGAGATGTTGATCGCTGTGTCCTCTGCTCGTATCCCTGATAGACGTATGATACTCGGGACCACTGGTTGAGGTGTTGGCGTAGGAGTCGGAGTCGGAGTCGGAGTTGGTATTGGTGTCGGCACTGGATCGGGATTCGAGACGGCTCCATTAGTTTTTTGATATCCGATTTTAGCCCGTTCTGTGAGTGTAGCATCCAACATTGGCCCTTGTTGAACTATCAAATAGTCCTTTGCAGCATTCGCGTTTGAGGAGTCTGTGCCCAAAAGCGCTAATTTATCCGCTTCATCTAAAAGCTTGTTATAAACCCCAAGTAGGCCTTTTTTAGCCTTTTCCCCAAGGTCCCCATTCAAACTCTCGCCTTGAAGAATCGTAGAATAATCTTGAACAGCGCTCTTGAGAGAGGGTCCTGTTCCGTCAAGGGCCAACTTATCTGCTTCTGCTAAGAGCTTGCCCGAGGCACTCAGATAGCCAGTGTTAGCCCGTCCTGAGATGCTAGCATCCAAACTCGGCCCCTGCAGAACGGTCCAGTAGTATTTAGCCGCAGTTGCGTATGAAGAATCTTTACTCTCACATGCCAAAGTGTCCGCTTCAGCTAGGAGTTTACCATAGGAACTAAGGATTTTCTGCGAGAGAATCGTCTTATCAGTCACTAAAGGGCTACTATAAGCTGTTATATAAAATCCTAAGGCATAATACGAACCCCAACGTGCATAGTTGTACCAGTAATCTCCATTAGCGGCATCTGCGCTGGGACCTCCGCCGGAGGAAATCAGCGAACTTTCATTGATCACCAGATCCCCTAAATGAACCGAAGTCGGCGTACTCCAGCAACTAGCGAGACTGGGAGGATTTACAGGAGGTAAAAGGGATTTCGAAAGCTTTGTGGCTCCAGGTGCGAAGGTAATTGCGCTATTGTATTTCTGCCCCATAAGGCTAAAGACTGAATCTTGATAAGCGGATTTACCCGTAATGAAATTCGGGTTATTCCTGGAATCCCAGCTATTATAGCCCCACACGGCAAAATACCAGTTTTCCAAAACGTTGCGATCCCCGTTTCCAATCTTGGGGTAAGCTCGCCACTTTTGGTTAAGCATCTGGCAACCCACTTCGATATTATAATCTATATCGTTTTTTAGTCTCTCGATTGTCGCCGTGTCAGTGGAATTATAAGAGGAGATCTGCATTATCCCAATCCCTATACCGTCACGCCCGATTAGGGGCTTATCGGTTAAGGGGAGTCCTGTCGTCGCATCTAGTTCATATTGCTTCCACCCGCTCTCCATCCAGACAATGGCTTTTAGGAGTACCGGAGGTATGTTGTACTTATTGGCCATATCCTCTAGCTTTTTACTTATCTCTGTATAGTAAGCCTTTTGATCAAAGGCAGCCATAACTGGTCTAGCCGGGATTAGCTGCATTAAGATGAGTCCAATGATCAATACTGTGATGATTTTATTGTAGTAATGTGTCCTCATACTTCCTAACTCTTCCTTTCTGTACCCTAAGTCATAGACTATATCCATTCCTTATTCGACACGTTAGGAAAGAATCCTTCTCAAAAACTATTCATAGACCTCCACGAAACTACAAAAGCCCCTCTAAGTTAACCCTAAAGGGCTACCTAGAGAAGCTATTTTAGAACCATGACTTTACTGAAGTTACCCTAATCTTCCAGAGAAAATCAAGAAACCGAACATGACAAAATGCAAAGTAACTACGATGGCGAACAGATCCCACACCGGTCCCTTTCCCCAAAACTTCCAGGTTCTGTTCTTGCGATCCAGAAAGTCAAAGCCAATCATAAGCCCTGCATGATAGAGTCCATATAAGATGTAACGGAGTTGGGTTCCGTGCCATACTCCCATGACGCCAAAAAGCAGGAAATATCCCACGTAAGAAGCTGTATAGCGGTTTCGAAAGCGCTTTTTCTTGGCTGAATCGAGGACAAAGCGCATATAGATGTAATCCCGGAACCAAAACGATAGCGAGATATGCCAGCGATTCCAAAAATCCTTAATATTTTTCGAAATGAACGGTCTGTCAAAATTCTCGGGGGTTTTGATGCCTAAGAGATAGCTGACACCAATGGCAAAGGCACTATACCCTGCAAAGTCAAAGAAGAGATAAAGACTATAGGCGTACATGTATTGAAGCGTTGGCCGGAATCCAAAGGCATGATTCAGCGGGTCAAGCCCTATCTTGTTGATTAGATAGGCGAGAATAAATTTATACAGAAAGCCACGGAAAATGTAGTCCATTCCATGAGCGGCTAATTCTCCGTATTCCTGCCGTGTGAGGGATTTATCGAGATCCGTGACGAAACGTCGGTAGCGGTCGATCGGACCGGATGAAAGAGTAGGGAAAAAGAGAACAAAACTGATGAAATCCAATAAATGAACGTCTTTAATCAACCCATCGCGGATTTCTATAATGATCCCTACCGTACGGAAGGTTAAATACGAGATTCCTATAAAACCGATCACAGTTTGCCAAAACCCCAGAGCTATAACACTGGGGTTTAATTTCACACCCACCAGCGGCAAAATTGATAAGAAAATCATTAGATAAAAGACATCGGCTCGATTTTTTCCGAGAGGTCTCGTCCTATAGTGCAAATAAAAGCGTACTATGATCCATTGAAACAGGAGATAACCCGCAATCTGATAGAGCACGCTCAGTGGACGCGCGATGAAGAGAAGCATACCCAGCGTGGAAAGGAAGACCCATACGGCTCGAACTCTACCTGAAAATCCCAAGATTCCAAGTAAGACTGCAGGTACTAGCGGAATAAGTAAATATAAGAAGTAAGAGAAGTCCTCATAAGGCGTCATTATTGCCCTCCTAATAAAGCACGTCGATCCACCTTACCATTTGGAGTCATAGGCATTTTCCCCAGGAACTTAAACCGGCGCGGGATCATGTACTCCGGCAGGTGTTCGCGCAAATCCTCCCGCAGGGCAAGAACTGCCTGGAATTCATCCCCCACAGGCGTCATACCCACCGTGATAAAGGCCTGCAAATAGTCTACTTTACCCCGGCGCTCAATGGGTAAAACCACGGCATTATCGACCATCGGGATTCGTCTGAGATTTTCCTCAATTTCTCCTAATTCGATCCGGTAGCCATGGAGTTTAACTTGAAAATCCAACCTGCCTTGGTAGAAGAGGAGCCCGTCTTTAAGCAGCCCGGCATCCCCCGTCCGGTAAGCATTCCAAGTCACGCCTTGGTCTTGCCAGTTAAAAAAGGCCTTCGCTGTTTGCTCTAAATTGTTAAGGTAACCCACACTGACGTTGGGACCTGCGATTATCAGTTCCCCCACTTCTCCCTCTAACAACGCCTCAGGTCTTTGGGGCAAAATCCCTTTCCCAGAGGCAATCGCTGCAGTAAGTTGATCGGAATCACAGATCAGGACCATAGCATCTGGTTTAACCCGTCCCACCGGAAGTGGATTGAACGCCTTCAGAATGTCCGGGGTAATCGTTAGAGTGGTTACCGCCACCGTGGCCTCGGTCGGCCCGTAGAGATTCTCCACTTTGGCTCGTGGAAATCGTTGAGTAAGCTTAGTCGCACAATCATGAGTCAGGATTTCTCCACAGAAGAGAAACCGCTTGACCCTTGGCAGAAGGGTATCCTTAAAACTGGGATCCATCAGACACACTTCGGCAAACGAAGGGGTTGATACCCAGTGACTGATCCCAGAAGCATCCAAGGAGGCGAAGAGCTTTTTAGAGTTGGCAATTTGGTCCTTGTCCACACTCCAAAGTGTCCCCCCCGTGCTTAAGGACATATATAAATCCATTACCGAAAGGTCAAAGGAAAACGGGGCTTGATTGAGAAAAACCTCGTTACATTCCTCAGGTTCGTAGGTTGAGTTGACCCAATTGAGGAAACTTTCTAGGGCGCGCAAAGTAATTTGAACCCCTTTAGGCACGCCGGTACTGCCGGAGGTATAGATAATATAGTACACTTCATCAAGCTGCACATGCCAATTAGAAAGCGGAACCTCCAAACGATATCCATTAAGAATACTGTCCGGCCCACCTAGAGAAATCATTTCTTCGATAATAACCCCGGTGAAGGCAATCCCTTCAGGAACATGTTGCGGGGAAAGGATAACCCGTGCACCGGAAGCCTCAGTGATTTGCCGAAGACGCTCCGTCGGCACGGACGAATCCACAGGTATATAGGGATGGCCTGCTTTGATACAGGCAATAAATAACACCAGCATTTCATTTTCTTTATGTCCATATACGACGATCGGCGTTTGACGGACTATACTATGTCTTTGATTCATCTCGTGAAGCCAAAGCGCCGCAGAATTAGACTCACTTTCCAAGGCCGCATAGGTTAAAACGGTATCTGCATGTCGATGTGCCACTCGTTCTGGACATATTATGGCCCAATCATGGAGTTTTTCACTAAGCATAAAAACACATTCCCCATTTGCCTAAAAGTTATTGTAAATAAACGGAGCCGGGATATGCTGTTTCTGTACAAAATAGAGAATAAACAACCCCAGCAAGATAAGGTAGTAATAGGCAACTCGACTCAACCAAGTAAGGGTTGAACTCCATTTCTTAGGCCCCCTCGTGATAAAATCGGTCCAGTGCTTCATCGACATTCACCCATCCTTTCCACCCCAAGTGCATAGTATCCTGCAAGAAGTAGGAATCATATTCATGGTCTCCGAAATTTGCAACTTCAAAGCCCGTGTCCCTGACCAGCTTCTCGATTCGTTCATAATACGCTTTACGTTCCTCTATCGGAAACCCAGTATAGTCATACCAAAGTCCATTGACTGGCACAATAATGAACATCGGATGGGCTTTAGTCTCTTGGAGTAACTTCAATAAGAGTTCTAGATCTTGATATTCGGGAGACGGATAGAATCCCGCCTTTGCAGCTGAACCCCTGTTCTCGGCGAGCTTAGGTTTTACATTCGCTGCATAGTAGGCATCCAATATATTAAACCGATTATGGGCCATTGTTTTTCCCTGCCCGGCTGCTTTATTTTTCAGTTCTAGCCACGAAGAAAGCGGCGGCGCCGTTGTAGTAGCATTAATCGCAGAACCTCTCTCATCGATCAGCCGTGTATAGGCGATGGTCCTTAGCGCGTCTTGGACTTCAAGCGCCGCCATCTCAACCCTTCCCTTACCTGCTAATCTCACGCTCTGGAATGTCGAGGTCTGGCCTGCAAGTAAGCTTTGACTAAGAAGCGCATGTAAAGTAGGCTCCTCATCAAAGGCCCCGGGAAAAGCCAAGAGACGTTTTATCAATTGATTTTTAGTCTGTGCGGACAAAGATAAGTTAAAAAACATCCGGTAGGCGTGCAGCGGAGAAAAATTCTGTTTAAAGTACGCCAGGCCAATTCCTTCTGGAGTAAACCACTGCGCTGAAAGTATAATAGCAATTTTTTTATCTTTAAGGGACTGTCCCAGAGCAGCCATATTTAAAGCATGGATGATGTCCTGAGTCCCCCCTCTTCCCACAAGAAAAGGGGCAAACCCGGTGGGTTCTCCCTCAAAAAGACGTGACGGGTGAAATTCTGAGACGGATGAAAACTCCGAAGATCCATAAATCGGGAGAATATCCGGCGATTCCATGGCTTTTTCCTGCAAGATCGTGCCCTGATAAGTTACAGGAGTCTGTGAGCCGCCGATGGTTTGGGTAACGCCTGGTTTAAGCCAAAAATGGCCTACAACCAGTTGGGTCAGTGAGCTCATCCAAACTATAGTTAGCGCGAAAAGAATAATGGCAATAAGCATTGGCCCTAGACGACGTCGAATGATCATTAAGCCCTACGCTCTTCCAGGTACGCAATGATTTTATTGGCGGTGTCCCATTCCTCACGTTCCATTTCTGTTGGAGCCACTTCAATGTCGAGCTGCTCGTGAATAGCCACAAATAATTCAATGATTCCAAAGGAATCGAGCAATCCATTCTTGAACAATTCTAGATCCGGGTTCCGCTCTATTTCATCCGTACCACAAATATCGGTTAGAATATCAAGGATTTTCCCTCTTATCACGTTTTCTCCTCCTCTCTTGATGCAAGTTGGCGTGCATGTAAAGACGTTCTTGAGTTGCGTTTTAACTTGTTCACGGTCCGTCCCATTCTATTCGACAGAAAGGAAAATAGTTCCTGCCCAGATTTACGAAATAGCATAACCTAAAATTGGATATTTTACCCTCTTTGCTTTAATGTTTCATATTAATTGTACTAAGCAATGGCATGGGGGCCTGAATAATATTAAAAAGCCTCCCCAGTTACCCCATAAGGTAACCCGGGGAAGCTAGTTCGGCCAAGACACCAAAGACAAGAAATCCGTTGATTCTAACCCTCAACCTGAAATTCCTTCTCCCCAGGCATCTTCTCGATTCATGCGTTGGCTGCGCGAGAATAACTTAAGCGATAACATCATGCCCTTTTTCAGTAACAGGCTTGATCCTACCAAGACTGCGATATAGAGACAAAGAGAAAGCACTTTGTTTGGGAAAACATAGGGGAGGTTGAGCTTGTACATAAAAACGGCCTCAAGTAAATAAATCTCATAGGAAATTGAACCAATAAACCGCAGTAGCCGTGAATAAAGGCCACACCGCTCCAAAAGGATCATCAAGGATATCGTCGCTGCGGAGAAGGCGAAATTAGAGAGCATGTAAGGGCCTAACCCTAGGCCATTGTCTTTAAGGTTTATGATATAAAATCCCAAGCCTACAATTCCAAATAAGCCAAGCCCAAGGTTTACGGTTTTATCACTTAAACGTGGATAACGGACGAGGGCGAAGAGTGCTCCCAGCGGGAACATAATAGCGTGAAGGCCCCATTGCCAATAAACGAGTTCTGTGAAGTTTACCCTCGAATGATAGCGGAAAAGATAGGCTAACCCAAACAATAGCCCCACTCTCAGAATATTAGGGAGCTTAAGACTAAATATTACATAGTAAATTAGGTACCACATCAGGATAAAGGTGATATACCACATCGTCGCATCCATTGTGAGTTGAAAATCGAAGCCTATTAATGAAAGTACGATTGTCTTTATGGGATACATTTTGCCCTTGAAAAAATAATCAACCATAAACCAGAGCATGGTCACTAGAGAATACGGAAGCAACACGGCGCGCAAACGCCGCACGAGGAAGCCCTTATCTATTCCATTTTTTAAAAAGGATGTTGTCAATCCATAGCCCGAGAGGACTAAGAAAATGGCAACGCCCTGAGCTCCTAGGTAACCAAAGGCCAAGCTCGAGCAATTTATGAATTTTGTCACAAAAAGATGTCCTAAAACAACCAAAAGGATTGCAATTCCTTTTAATTGTTCCGTCGATTGTTTATTCATCTAGTACGCGCCTTTACCGGAGAATACGACAGAGAAAGTTTTCCATAGGATCACTAGATCTAACCAGAAATCCCAACGTCTGACGTATTCGACATCATAAGCCAGCGTTTCCCCCAAGGTTAACTCACTCCGTCCGTTCACCTGAGCTAATCCAGTAACTCCAGGCAAGACATTAAGACGAAGGCGTTGTTCCGGTGTGTAGTGTTTGGCAATATCCGGGACTTCAGGGCGAGGCCCTACAAGGCTCATATTCCCAAGAAGAATATTAAGGAGCTGTGGCAATTCGTCCAAACTGGTTTTACGCAAAAACTTCCCACTGCGTGTTATCCGAGGATCATCCTTCTCTTGGAAAACGAAGTTTTCTAGGTCCGTCACTTTTTTCAGTTTTGACTTCATTAAATCATCGGCATTCTGAATCATCGTGCGGAACTTATATATGGTATAGGGCTTGCCTCCGCGTCCCACACGTGTTTGTGTGAAAATGGCCGATCCCGAAGAATCCATGCGAATCCACAGGACAATGAAAAGCCACAGCGGAGATACGATCACAAGGAGAACAGCGGCAACTAAAAGATCAAGCAACCGTTTCGAAACAAGTTGCCACTGAGGATATTCAAGTTCTTTACTTTCTGAGAATACAGTAGATCTCTGACCCATCCGTTTATCTCCTTTCCGTCACTAAGCTTGCGTTCACCTCGTAAAAGAAGGGGGTCGTTCACAACAAATGTATGACTTGCGTAAGCAGTAGCCAAACTTCGTCTCAAACAACCCCCCCGTTCTTACTTGCGTGAACGCTCCACAATTCGCTTCACAGCTTCAATGACATCTTCAGTATCTTGCTTACTCATCTTCGGATAAAGCGGCAAGGATATAATACGTTCAAACGTCGTTTCCGCTTGTGGAAAGTCCCCTTTTTTGAAATCAAAGGTATCTCTATAGTAGGGGTGCATTGGTACGGGGATGAAGTGCACACTCGTTCCAATTTGTTCCTTCTTTAATTCTTCAATAAACTCCGTTCGGTCTATGGATAGTTTCTCCAGATTTAGTTTCAAGATATACAAGTGCCAGGCATGGCGAGCATATTCTTTTTCGACTGGAATTTCTAGCTCGGGCATTTTGCCAAACTCTTCGTTGAATCGTTCGGCTATTTCTTGACGGATCCCCTGCATGCGATCGAGCTTAGCAAGCTGAGTTATACCGAGAGATGCTTGGATATCAGACATATTATATTTAAACCCGGGATAAAGAATTTCATAGTACCATGAACCCGAGGCCGAATAGCGGTTCCAAGCGTTCCGACTCATACCGTGTGTACACATAATTCTTATTTTCTCAGCTAGGACATCATCGTTCGTAGTGACCATCCCACCTTCTCCGGTCGCCAAGTTTTTCGTGGCGTAGAAGGAAAATGCCGTTGCATTTGCGATCGAGCCGATTAATTTCCCTTTGTACTGAGTATAAACGGCATGGGCCGCATCCTCAAGGACAAAGAGGTTGTGTTCCCGGGCTATGTCCATAATCTCATCCATTTCACAAGGATGACCGGCCACATGCACTGGAATAATCGCCTTGGTACGGGGGGTTATCTTTTTACGAATTTCGTTTACATCAATGTTCATGGTAATAGGATCGATGTCTGCGAAGACCGGTGTTGCCCCAGTATGAATGATCACATTCGCTGAAGCCGCAAAGGTCATCGGTGTCGTGATCACTTCATCTCCTTCACCCAGTCCGGCAGCGACCAGTGAGAGGTGTAACCCTGCTGTACAAGAGTTCACAGCAATTGCATGTTTAGCTCCGACATACTCTGCAAACTTTGTTTCAAACAGATTGGTTTTAGGTCCTTTTGCAATCCAATTTGATTTAAGACTATCCACCACTTCGGCTATGTCGTCCTCTTCAATGAGAGGCAACCCGTAGGTTAAGAATTCTTTACGCATAAGATTATATACTCCTTTCAAACATTCAGATGCTACTACTCTTGCTTCGAAGCCTTCAATTATGAGAATGGAGCACTCGTTCATAGACAAGTTCCATTTGGGTTACATTTTTTTGCCAGTCATAGTGTTTAAGCACATGCGATCTTCCGCGTTGACCCATCGTATCCCTCAGGGTGGGATTTTCGATTAGACGCTCCATAACCTTGCCTAACTCGGAGATATTTTCGGAAGGGAAAAGAAAACCGGTTTCGCCCTCTACGATAACCTCCGTTAGTCCTCCAACTCTGCTGGCAATCACCGGTCGGGCACAGGCCGATCCTTCTACCGCAGTCACGCCAAAACTTTCTTCACGGGAAGGGACAACCACCACATCGACACTTCGATAGAAATCAGCGACGTTCGTATTGGGAAGTCGCCCCAACCACTCAACATATTCGTTAACACACAACTTTTTTGATAAATCCTCCAGTGTGTTTCGTTCTGGACCGTCCCCGGCGATCCGAAGAAGTGTCTGAGGAAAACGATCATGTACCAGGGCAAATGCCTTTATCAAAAGATCTAACCCATACACTTGATGAAGGCCTTTAGCTACTCCGAACACAACGGGAGCCTCTAGTCCACCGCTTTTCGGATAGGCGCACTCCCCAGGGCCATTTTCCCCTTGCGAGGGAGAAAAACGAGTCATATCTACTCCAAACGGAATGATTTCAACGGCTTGTTCGGTACCAATATAACGGTGCATTTCCTGTGCCATAATGTTGCTGCTCGAACACAATACGTCCGCATGACCCAGAATCCATTTTAACAGACTTTGATGTAAAAAAGAAATTCGGGGGAAAGAAAAAATGTCACTGCCCCAGGCGGAAATGACGAGCGGATGCCTACGAGCCAAGGCTCCGAGCAGTCCAAAGCTCGTCGCGTAGTGGGCATGGATCAAATCCGGTCGAATCTCTTTGATCTTTTTCCTTACCCATGCCTGACGTAATATCGCATCCGCCTTTCCTCCGGCCAAACGGGGAATCACATGAACCTTGACATGAGGAAATTCAGCGGGCAGAAAACTTAGGATATCTATCTCCCACCCTCGTTCTGACAGAGCAATGGCCCATTTCTCTGTGTGAGTGCTGGCTGCATTGGCTAATAAGCAAAGTTTAGCCATCCCAGTCCTCCCCCCATGGCTTCCACTGAATAGCTAGGCTCAATCCCCAAAAGGCCCAAACCATAGGGTCTTCAAAAAACCGACCTTCCCCCTGGGAACTGAGCCAAACTACGAACACACTAATCAACACTACTTGTGCAAAAGCGTTCATTTGATTCGTCACTCGCAAATTCATACCCGTTAAAAGAAGAAGAAAAGAAGCCATGCCGATAACCCCTAAAATCCCCATCTCAGCAGCCACCGTAACCAGGCTGGTATGTGATCGAGTGACTGCATCACTCCAAGGCACAAGATAATGGTACGGATTTTCCAAGGCCCACTGAAAGTTTCCCAACCCGACTCCCGTCAGTGGGTGTTCGATAAACATAGCCCAACCGCCCTTTAGCAGGTGTTGACGCTGTCCAAGCGCACCGATACCCGTGAAGAGTGTTTCAAATCGGGCACGAATACTAGGGATTATGATAAGAACAGCTAATCCCAACGTCCCAATCCCCAGCATACTCCAACGCGTTCTCCCGTGTTCTGCAGCTCCGATAGCCAATATAATGAGCCCTAAGAGTAAAATGATCCAGCCTGTTCGCGAAAAAGTAACCCCCAAGGCCACTACTTGGATAATAAGTGATAGGGCTATCCCTATCCTCAAATACCATTCACGCCTTAGGAGAAGGACTAACGTTCCTAGGATAGAGACGTCAAGATAACGGGCGAAAATATTGGGATCCATAAAGGTTGCATTCACCCTCCGTACTCCAAGGATATTGATGCCTCCTCCCCAGATCCATTGACCGCTCAGGTATTGTATCAGCCCTATAACCGCAGTAAGGGTGGCCATTACAAAGATCACCTTAAATATGCGTTCGAAAACTACCTTTCGGTCCGCGCCCAAAGCCATGCTAACTCCGACAGCGAAGAGAAGAACTAAGCGCATCCCTTCTACCATTGTTGTCCGTGGTTGCAGGGACGTTGTCAGTGAAACAAGGATTGCGATAAACAAAGGAATAACAGCCCAGATTAATGGGGCCCCCACCATTCGTCGAAACGTCTTTCTGATCCCTCCCTGGGCAAATTGCCATGCTCCCCAGGCAATTAAAATAACCATACCAATACGTAGAAAGGTCAAGGTAGTTTGCGTTTCCGAACCACTTTGATATGGGGGAAACAATACTTTGCTGATATCCCAAGGCACCAGGGCAAAAAACAGGGGAATAATCCAACCTCCCCACTTTTTCACACCCGTCACTTCCTCTCCAATTTGAAACTGCTTTTAATGGTGACTCGCTTCGAATGGACTATTTAAGTTCCTGAAGCCATCGGCTAACAATTTTATCCCAGGAATAATGTTCTTCGACATAACGCCGTCCATTTTCACCCATAGACCTTCCCTGGTCACTTAGTTCATAAAGGGAACGGATCGCTTGAGCCATCTCTTTCGGATTTTCTGGTTCAACCGTAAGTCCTGCTCCGGCCTTTTGGATTAGTTCTACAGCTTCCCCTTCTCCGCTATAGATCACTGGAACTGCACAGCCCATCGCAGGAAACATTTTTGACGGACGAGCCCCTTCAAAGAGCTTTAGCTTCTTTAGCGGAATGATACTCGCGGCAGCTAAGGATAAATAGCGCGGCATGTCTGTAACCGGTTGAAAGCCAAGGAATTGCACGTTCGTCAACTTCATCTCTGCAGCCATCGCCTCGAGTTTCGGTTTTTCAGTCCCGTCTCCTAGAAAGAGAAAATGATACTGTGGCTCGGAACCCAAAAGCTTTGCCGCCTCTAATAATGTTTCAAGTCCCTGGGCATAACCCATCGTGCCTGTATAGACCAACACAAATTTGCCCGAAAGCCCCAACTTTTCTTTCAAATCCTCATCTGGAGGTAGTAAGCGAAAAAGTTCAAGGTTGACCCCATTCGGTAAAAAGGAGATCTTCTTGGCCGGTATTCCCCGTTTTAACCAAGTATCCCGAATTCCTAACGTCACCGCAGAAAGTTTCCAGGAACGATTGTAGAGCCAAGTTTCTAAGGCTTCTGTCATACGAATCATTGTCTTATTGGTAACCAGGCCTAGTGCAACGGCAGATTCAGGCCAGAGGTCTGAGACATTAAACACAAGATGGGCCCGTTTGATCCAACTTCCAAGTACGGCGGTCATCCCCAAAAATAGTGGGGGTGATTCTACGAAAAGGACATCACAGGGGCCTGCCTTTAAAATTCCCCATAACGAAGAAAAGGTAAATGAAAAGTAATTTAACAGGCGTTTCCAAAAATGTCCCCGTTGCACGGGATAAACCCATGTCCGGTAGACAGGTAATCCTTCGACTTCATCCTTCATAGACCAGTATCCTCGATACTTCGGCGGAATAACCCCGGAGGGATGATTAGGAAATGCAGTGACGACGACAACCTCATGCCCCTGTCGCTGTAAGCCTTTCGCCAGTTCTTTGAGCCGCACCTGGGCAGCCCCTGTTTCCGGGGGGAAATATTGGGTCAAGATCAAAAACCGCATTATTTGCCCTCCTTTCCTTTTTAGTTAAGAGTCGGTTTCTTAGCACGTTCGCACACGTTCCATTGCTATTCTCTTGTCGCTAAGGCTAAAACGCAAAACCTCTGGGCTTCTGCACTCATTGGCGCAATTCCGCTAAAGTGCTCTCTAAGCAGAGAAACTTCCTCTGGCTTGGGTCGACGGGAGGTGGAACGACGTTATTGGAAAATATGGGGGGCAATTCATAATTGCCCCGCTTTCTTCGACTTGGTTCTTATTGTTTTAGTATGGTTAAAAATTGCTCTGCGGAATGACCATCTCCGAAGATATCTGGGTGACTTTCAGGCGGATTAAATGACTCTACTGCGTCTAGAATTTTCCCTTCATCTGCGCCGGTTAGGCGGTTCCAACCCACTTCAACCGTTTCGACCCACTCTGTTTCATCCCGCATCGTGATACAAGGTACGCCGGCAAAGTAGGCCTCTTTCTGAACCCCACCGGAATCGGTAACTAGCTTTAAGGCGTGCGCTTCAAGGGTAATCATGTCGAGATAACCGACGGGTTCGATAACCTTAACCTGCTCTAGAAGGGAATTAAGCCCCATCTGTTGTGCAATTTTTCGGGTTCGCGGATGTAGTGGTAGGACGACGGGTAGGGAAATTCGAGATACGGCTTTAAGAATTTGTGTCAATCGTGCTGGGTCATCGGTATTTTCTGCACGATGAATGGTACAGAGGATAAAGGATTTGGATGTTAATCCAAGTTTTCTCATAATATTGGATTTTTCCTTAGCCAGCTCGAGGTTATAAAGGAAGGCATCGAACATGACATCTCCGTTTTTATAGACTCCCTCCGTAATCCCCTCTGCTGTCAGGTTCTTGACAGCTGTTTCAGTGGGACAGAAAAGCCAACGGGAGAGATGGTCTGTTAGCACACGGTTAATCTCTTCCGGCATTCTGCGATTGAAACTTCGGAGTCCCGCTTCAATATGAATCACTGGGATATGTAGTTTCGATGCGGCCAAGGCCCCCGCCAATGTGGAGTTCGTGTCTCCATAGACCAAAAGAGCATCTGGAATTTCATTTATTAGTACTTCCTCAACCTGTTCTAGAATTGCCCCAGTTTGCGCGCCATGCCGTCCTGATCCGATTCCCAAATTAAAATCGGGTCGTGGAATATGCAATTCCTCAAAAAAAATATCGGACATGTTGGGATCATAGTGTTGCCCCGTATGGATCAGAATTTCCTGATGCTGAGTTCTTAATACCCGGGAGACCGCTGCAGCTTTTATAAATTGGGGTCTTGCCCCTATGACCGTTGCTATTTTCATAGTTATAAACTATCCTTTCCGATTTTCTCGTTAGTTAGACGAGAGACTGAGACAAGCATTGCCCAGAGTATCCAGAGTAAAGGTTCCTCATATAAACGTCCTTCCCCTTGTGCGCTGACGAAGATCGCAATAACCCCGGCCACTGTACTGGTACTTAAAAAGCGTAGGCGTTCATGGCTTACTAGGCGAGAAATATCCCACCCTCTTTGGATTGTCTTACCAAAAAGGAAATATAGCATGGTGAATCCGAGAAAACCCGTTTCTGCTAAAACGGTAAGTATCGCAGTATGGGACAAAGAGACATAAAAGGTGGAGTAGGGATTAAAGTAGGGATAGATTGTGGTAAATGAGAACCCAAACGCTCCCACTCCAACGCCGAACAGTGGATGATCCCTAACCATGGCTATTCCGGATCGCCACAAGTATTCTCGAATACCTCCTGAAGCACTTAACAAACCTGTGCGTAAGCTTTCAAAACGAGCCATGATGACAGGATTCAAAACGGCTGCGGCAATAATAGCAAGCACCATTAGAACCAGTGCGGAAAGCGTTAATTTACGGCGTGGGATTAAGACCACAAAGATAACTGTGGAAACTGCCAAAGCTAGAATTCCACCACGTGATCCTGTGATTCCCAAGCCCGCTCCTTGCAAGAGAATAGCTACGAGCGGTAAAAGGCGTTTCTTCCAGAAGGCACGCCGTTCAAGTTCTGCAACAGAAAATAAGAAGGTGACAACGAGAAAACGACCCAGAATATTGGGATCAGCGAATGTGGCGTTGGCGCGACGGTTAATAACGACAGCTGGCGTGGCACTGAAAAAGAAATGCCCCGTGAAATACTCTCCAATGGCAATCAAACCGAGAACACTTCCTACCCCAATCAGGGTATATCCCAAACGCTGCAAGTCCTTCTCATCTCGGATATAGGCTACAGCAAAATAGAACGTGATGAGCAAGGAAAACAACCGTACAGTTTCAGTTAATGAATGTTTGGGAGAAACGGAAAAAACTGTCGATAGTAGGTAAACGCCTAAAAGCAAGATAGGTAGCCAAAGTAGGGCGTCCTTCTTAACTCTTATCCACACCCGGATTTTATCCTTTGCAAGCTTTCGGCCCTGCCAGAGATCACTTAACCAACGAAGAGAAATCGCGAGCTGGGCGATGCGGAAGAAATCTAAAATGGAGACGTTGTACCCAGCAACCCGCTCAGACAAGCTATAAGCTGGAATAAACTCTTTCGAAACCTCCAGAGGTACAGTGACGACTAGGACAACTGGTAGCCATCTAGGATGTTTGACAGCGACCCAGACAAGTCCCCATAAATAGCCCAAGGTTATCAAGGTCGAGGGATAATAAATCCATCGAACAACCATATAAACCCATAATAGAGTGACAAGGACTTCGAGAATTACAAGCAAATGGTTTTCTCTGTCCTTGCAACTGCCTCCCTTTGCTCTCGTCTCTTTCATATCTGTTGTCTTCATCTTTACCCTTCCTCCCTCCTCGATGCCCATTTAAAGCGAGCTTTCTTAACAAATAACATCATCTCTCTAGTATCCTCCCAGGTAAAAATCAAGACAGTTCTCAAGCTTTCTCCGCTTTCACGACGATAAAAGACGTAATTCAGAGCAAAGAGGGATAGATATACCAAACTTGAAGCGATGGACGCTCCCAGTATGCCCCAAAGTGGAATGAGTGTGAAATCAAGGATCACTGTCAATCCGACCGTAATACCTGAGGAGATACTAGTATAAATGGGTTTTCCTCGGGCCATTAAGTCACCCGAAAGCACAGAAGACCCGCTGAGTGCGACAATTCCGGGCAGTAGTAAAAGCAAGGGATAAAAAGACGCACTAAATCGAGCTCCAAAGAAGAGAAGTATTAGGGGGTAAGCAATTAAGGCCATCCCTAGCGCTGCAAGCAAGGTGAGCAATAGGGTTAACCGAGTTACTTTCGGTGTCATAGAGAAGGTCAGGCTATCTTTTCCTGAAGCCAGTTTTGGAATAAGCGCCGTATTAACGGCATTGCCCATATACCCAACCATTTCGGCGAGGGTCACCGCGGTGGCGTAAAGGCCCACCTGAGTCAACGGTAAAAAGCCAGTGATAATAAAAAGATCGAGGCGATAGTTAATGACCATCATAACATTGGCTAAGTAAGACTTAGCTCCGTAGCTCAGAGTTTGGCGTATGTAAGAGGTGCTAAACGTTTGAAAACGCCAACGAACAATCTTCGCCATATCTGGGAGCATGTAAAGTGTGGTCAAAATATTCCCGACTACCCAGATTCCAAAACCCGTGGTCACGGTTAGACGATGCATTGCCGCTGCCACCGCGACCCCAAAAGAGAGCACGATGAATTGAACCATCAAGGCTAGGTTATATTTCCCAATTGAATCCATTCCCCAAAGCACGCTCAACCAGTACAGATTAAGCAATCCGAACGGAATTGCCAGAAGAATAAGTCGAAGTTGCACTGGCGTTACTGCCTGCATATAACCATTCCTCAAGAAGAGGTAACTTATTCCGACGCCTAGCACCATTACTCCGCCCAAGATAATAGCCATGGCTAGTGAACTTCCCACAGCTTTTTTTCCATCTTCAGGATTTTTGGCGATATAGTATGTATTGGCATAATTTAATCCCAAACTGCTCAGTGGAACAAGTACTGTAGGAATCTGAACAAGAAAGGCATACAATCCCTTGCCGGCAGGTCCCAATACTCGGGTAATGATGATTTGGCTCCCCATGGAAAGCAGAACTCGAGCAATTGTTCCAAAAAGTGTTAAAAAACTATTTCGAATAAAGCTCATGGGTTTACTCCATTTGCTGGTTTGTCCACCAGAGCGGCCGGATCTACGGTTGGACTTACAATGGTAATACTGGAAGGGAATACGGAGGAATAGTGAACTTCAACGACATTTCCAAGCTTCACTTGAGCCCTTTGCTCTTTCGTAAGATAAAACGTCCAAGTGTATTTTGCATTTGGGCCAGGAGACACCGTGATATACGAAGGATATTTGTCAAAGTCAAAATCACGTTCCAATTCTAATCCTTTGACCATCGTCGTTAACCAGAGATCACTTATATAGCCCTTAGCCACTTTTTGGGTATTGGCAACTAGTTCAACATGACTCTCCCCTGAAGAGTGATAGTCTACGTGGACACTATTTAGCGTCCTAAGACTTGCCAACTGAGTGGCGTCTACAATAAAACGTTGGACGGTATCGTCCTTCAAGGAGTGAACTACACAGTAAAATTCTTCATTGTTTTTCGGAGAAATACGTTCTAAGGAAATGATCTCTCCATCCATCGTTTTTTCCTCTGGAAAGACGGGTGTGACGGCTGAAGCGTAATTATCCACCCCTACCCATTCTACCCTTTGTCCAGGGGTCGGGGTGGTTAATGGGGTGATAAAGGAAATTAGACTATCTCTACCCTTAGAGGTTTCAACAATGTAAACCGTTCCAACGAAGAAGTAATGTTTTACATCAATTAGCTGTCCCTGACTGATCTTCAATTCTCCGTTAACAAAGCGGGTAGCTCCACTTTGTGCTTTTCGGATCTCAGTTTCCGTAAATGGCCCTTTGACTTGCGCGTATGCCATAAAGATCCCCAGCAGTACTACTATAAAGAAGCCAATCAGGATAAAATTACTCGGGCGAAACACCCCTAATTTCCTGACTTTATTTTCCACGATGTACCCCTTCAATTACACGGATAATTTCTTCTTGCTCTGCCCGAGACAGTTCTGGATAACAAGGAATTGCGAGGGCTTCTTGACAGGCCTTCTCCGCAACGGGGAAGTCACCCTCATGATAACCTAAGTTATCGAAGGCGTGCTGTAAATGTAAGGGGACTGGATAATATATGGCACTAGCGATGCCCGCCTCATTGAGGGCTTCCATAAGCTCTTTTCGACGCGAGGAGCGCAGTACGTAAAGATGATAGATGGGTTTGGCCGACGGGTCACGACCGGGTAGTTTGATCGGTGAATCTTTCAATAATTCATCATAAACCTTAGCCTTTTCTCGGCGACCTTCATTCCAAGTGTCCAAATAACGTAGCTTGACCCTAAGAATTGCCGCTTGCATTTCATCCAAACGACTATTATAGCCGATTTCATCGTGATAATATTTTATTTTACATCCATGAAATCGGAGCATCCGAAGTTGTGAGGCTAGGTCTTTATCATTAGTGACGATCATTCCGCCATCACCATAAGCCCCTAAGTTCTTCGTCGGAAAGAAGCTAAACGTTGCGGCATGTCCGATGGAACCAGCTTTCTTGCCCTGATACTCTGCCCCAATGGCTTGGGCCGCGTCTTCTATAACTTTTAAGTCGTAGCGCGCAGCAATTTCCATGATTCTCTCAACATCCAGCATTTGACCGAAAATATGTACCGGGATAATCGCTTTCGTGCGAGAGGTTATCTTCTTCTCTAGCAGTGCAGGGTCCATGTTAAGAGTTATCGGGTCAACATCCACAAATACAGGGGTTGCCCCAACTTGCGCGATCGTCTCTGCCGACGCGAAAAACGTAAACGGCGTCGTGATCACCTCGTCCCCCGGTCCGATGCCGAAGGCCTTAAGCGTGAGTACCAACGCATCAGTACCATTGCCTACCGCTACAGCTTCCTCCGTCCCGCAATAAGCCGCGATTTCCTTTTCTAATGTCTTCATTTGTGGACCCAAAATAAATACAGAGGAATCCAGCACATCAAAGATGGCCCGATCAATCTCTTCTTTTATCGTTAAATATTGGGCTTTAAGATCTAACAGCGGAATACGCATAGTTAATCTTCCCTTTCGTTACGAATTATTTTTGCAGGAGTTCATCCCCTGGAACCTCTCGAACATCCTTAGCCGGAAACCCTTTAATCACACGTTTTTCCCCCGTGCTCTTAGTAACCAAAGCTCCCGCAGCCACAAATGTTTCTGGTGCAACATCGACACCTGGCAAAAGGATTACCCCTCCGCCGATTCGGGCTCCCCTCCGAATTGTCGCGCCCTTGATAGACTTGAACCGCTTTTCGGTGCGACCCATGAAGTTATCATTGGTCGTTGTCACCATGGGAGCTATAAACACTCGCTCTTCGATTTCCATATAGGCCGTAATATATGAGCCTGTCTGGATTTTAGTAAAAGCGCCTATTTTTGTGTCATTTTCAACCGCTACTCCACTACCAATAACAACGCTCTCGCCAATCGAGCATCTCTCCCGTACCACAGCTCCATCACCAACGAAGGCCTTATCAGCGTAGCTTGTCCCAGCATAGAGGACTGCAGAGCACCCGATTGTGTAGCCATTTCCTATCCTGAGAGGAGGCAAATCTGCTTGCGCCTTCACCGTACTTGTCGCAGCCGCTTTAGGCAAACGCCCGATCGAAGAGTTGCTACCAATAAAGCCATCCTCTCCAAGCTCTGCTTTTGAGTAAATCGTAGTGTGATCCCCTATGCGAGTGCGAGCCCCTATGGTTCCCCCAGTCCCGACTGTAACATAGTTGCCAAGATCGCATCCGGCTCCAATGCTAGCTCCTTCGCCGAGAACACACCCAACTCCCAAGACTACATTTTCACCCAGCACGACATTTTCACTGATCACACAAAACGGCCCGACCGTTACGCTTGAAGGTACGGTGGCACTGGCGAAGATTTGGCGTGGCATGTTGTTTTCTGTCATTGATTCTACCTCTTTTCAGGAGAGTCGAGTTACAGCCGCTCCGTCCCTCCGCTCGCAGACCAAACTAAGGCAAACCTGCTGGATAAAAGTGTCGGTTGGCCTAAGTTTGGTGGACTACTCACGTTAGAGGGCGCACTTGTCGTAAATCAAAATCTCCCCCGTTATTCTACCACCATCGGGAACACGACCGGTTCCTTCGTCTCCTGGCACTTGTAAATCGCCAAAATGATTTCCAACGCTTTTCGTCCTTCTTCCCCTGGAATAGCTGGTTCTCTATCTTCTCGAATTGCTTGAATTAGATCCAGTATGAGTTCCCTGTGCCCAAAGCCGTAGACCGTAGGGGGATCCCCTTCCTGGCTGTCGAAGATCGCCTTTTTCTCTTCTACACTATCCGGTAATTCCCAGACCTCGATTCGATTGACGGCGATCCCACCGACGATGACCGAGCCTGTCTCTCCAAAGACGTTCAAGGTCTCTTCGATATTTTTAGGATAGATGGTTGAAGCTGCCTCAATGATGCCGATGGCGCCGCTTTTAAACTTGATAACAGCTGCACCCATGTCTTCCATTTCAATTTTGCGCATAAAGGTCGCTGTATATCCAAAAACAGATTCTACTGGCCCAAATGTCCATTGAAGAAGGTCAATGTTATGAATGGATTGATTCATAAGGACCCCACCGTCTTGGAGTTTTGTCCCGCGCCAAGGTGCTTGAGTGTAATAATTATCGTTCCGATTCCAACGCACAGAAGCTTGTCCATGGGTCAACTTACCAAAACGGCCATCTTCTAAGGCCTTGCGAAGAAGTTTAATCGAATCATTAAAGCGGTTTTGATGAATAACGGCTAATTTAACCCCTGCTTTGCTGCAGGCAGCAATCATAGCATCTGCAGTTTTCAAGGTCATGGCCATAGGTTTTTCCACTAGGATATGCTTACCTGCCTCAGCTGCAGCAATCCCAATTTCGGCATGTAAACCACTTGGAGTCGCTATTGTAATAACATCAATGTCATCCCTTTTCAGCATTTCCAAATAATCCGTATAGGGCTCTGCACCGTATTTATCAGCAAAGGCCTGGGCCTGCTCCGGTACAACATCACATACGGCGACTAGCTCTGCTTCTGGAAGCGCCATAATGGACTCAGCATGTTTCGGGGCAATTCGCCCACATCCTATAATCCCAAATCGAATCTTTTTCTCTTCCATCATAATACAACAGCTCTTTTCTTTGCGTTATTATTTCACTGCAATAGTCCCTTGACCATGCAATTCGTGGTTGTCTATGGTTGACGATGATGACATTGACTTGATGTCGATAAACATCTACTTGGTCAAATGGAGGGCATATAGTTTATTTATATAGGTTTAAGGGGAATCTGTCGATTCCCCTTAAACCTATATCGCGTATAATCTCTCCCGTATCGTTCAATAGTGCTTGACCCGCAATTGGAGTTTTTGCAGCAGAATCATATCCCTAATTAAAATATTAGATTTTCAGGATCTTCTCACGGTTTTCTTGAACCTCTTTCGTGGCATTACGAGTATCCACCACAAGTTTGGCCTTTCCAACCACTCGTTCATAATCAACCGCAGTATGATCTGTTAAGATCAACACACCATCTGCACCCGTAAGCGCCTCATCAGTTAATGGAACGCTCTCTAGGTGGAGAGTACTTCCGCCGTGCGGCTCGATGACTGGAATATAAGGGTCATGATACGTGATCTTAGCGCCCTGTTTGCGCAAAAGTTCGATGATTTTCAAAGCAGGTGACTCACGCATGTCGTCAATATCTTTTTTGTAAGCTACTCCAAGGAGCAAGATTTCGGCGTCTTTCAAACTTTTATTCACATTATTCAAAGCTCTAACCACTTTATTGACAACATAATAGGACACTTCTACATTAACTTCGCCAGCAAGTTCTATAAAGCGGGTATGGAAGTCGTATTCACGCGCTTTCCAAGTCAGGTAGAATGGATCGATGGGAATACAGTGACCACCGACGCCAGGCCCTGGATAAAACGTTTGAATACCAAACGGTTTTGTTCCAGCCGCTTCAACAACTTCCCAAATATCAATTCCCATGCGATCGCAGAGCATCATCAATTCGTTCACCATCGCTATGTTAACCGCCCGATAAGTATTTTCAAAGACTTTTGTCAACTCGGCAGCAGCAGGTGAAGACACAGGAACAACATTGGCAATGGTTTGAACGTAAAGTGTGTAGGCAATCTCCAAGCAAATGGGGGTCATACCTCCAACCACTTTAGAGGTGTTTTTTGTACTAAAACGTTTATTACCCGGATCTACACGTTCCGGAGAGAACGCGAGGAAGAAATCTTTACCTACCTTAAGTCCCGTCTTTTCCAAGAGAGGAAGAATGACCTCTTCCGTAGTTCCGGGATAGGTTGTACTCTCTAAGGTAATGATCTGTCCTGGTCGAAGGCTTTTCACAATCTCCTCTGTCGAAGCTTGGATGTACGAAATATCTGGATCACGGGTAATTGTCAAGGGAGTAGGCACGCAGATGATCACGACATCACATTCAGCTAAACGAGTAAAATCCGTGGTCGCTACGAGCAATCCCTCGTGCACTAAATTTTGGAGATCCTCGTCTTTGACATCCCCGATATAGTTGTCAGCAGCATTAACCTTATCAACGCGGGCTGGGTTTATATCAAAACCAAGGACTGGAAATCCCACTTTACCCTTTTCAACAGCTAAAGGGAGTCCTACATACCCTAAACCAATTACTCCAATTTGTGCAACGTGTTTCTCGATTTTCTCTTTAAGGGTCTGAGCAACAACATCGTCACAAGTAATAACGTTCTTTACGGTGATCATCTTATTTATTTCCTCCTTAATGATTGGCTAAAGCCTTAGGCGTTTTCTTGCGAAAGGTCGGTATAACCGTTTGCAACAATTCAATAACTTCATCTCTCTTTAAGTAACTACCCCGTTCTCGAACAATATGTGTCAGTTCTTCAAGACGTTCAACGTCAATCACGTTGGGTTTAGCTACAAAAATCCGGCTGTGCTTCGTTGAGGTTGTTCCTTCTTCCGCGGTTAATAATTCTTCAAAGAGTTTTTCGCCCGGTCGAATTCCCGTGAATTGTATCTTAATATCAACATCAGGCTCGAAACCCGAAAGCCGAATTAAGTCTTTGGCTAGATCCACAATTTTTACAGGTTTCCCCATATCCAAGATAAATATTTCTCCGCCCTTCGCCATAGCCCCCGCTTGAATGACTAACTGGGCTGCTTCTGGTATCGTCATAAAATACCGCACCATATCAGGATGGGTGACCGTTACTGGTCCACCTTGAGCTATTTGTCTCTTAAACGTAGGGATAACACTCCCTCTACTCCCTAAGACATTTCCAAACCTTACCGCTACAAACTTTGTTTGTGAACGACGATCAAGACTTTGGATAAGCATTTCCACCGTTCGTTTGGTTGCCCCCATGACACTTGTAGGGTTAACTGCCTTATCTGTAGAGATAGAAACAAACGTTTTTACCTTGACTTTATCCGCCGCTTCAGACAGATTCTGTGTCCCAATGACATTGTTTTTTAATGCTTCTTCGGGATTGCGTTCCATTAGCGGAACATGTTTATGCGCCGCTGCGTGGAAAACAACGCCCGGCTTGTATCGTTCAAAGATTAGAAACACTTTCTCTCGATCTTTGATATCCACTATTTCTGTAATGTAGTCGATTCTGGGATACTCAGACCTTAATTCCTGTTCGATGTCAAAAATACTATTTTCGCCATGCCCAAGTAAAACAAGCTTCTCCGGATTAAACTTCGCAATCTGACGGCTAATTTCCGAGCCAATGGAACCACCTGCTCCAGTAATAAAGACTGTTTCACCTGTCACATATCCTGCTACTTCTTCCAGGTCAACGGAAACAGGGTCTCGTCCTAGTAAATCTTCGACTTGAACCTGTCTTATAGCATTGACATTAATATCTCCACTAATGATGTCATAGACACCAGGCATAATCTTTAACTCAACCCCGGATTTCTCACAGATTTGAACTATTTCCCGCACAGATTCACCTGAAGCTGAAGGCATAGCAATAATAACTTCATCCACATTATGCCCTTTTGCAATGCGCGCGATATCCTTACGCGTACCCAAAACCGGGATTCCAAGTAAATGCAATTTCTGCTTTGCACGATCATCATCGATAAAACCAATCGGTCGTCCATCCCGATAATTGCGATTTTTTAACTCTCGCGCTGCTAACACGCCTGCATCACCAGCTCCAACAATAAGTACTTGCTTTTGCGATCCTGGAACATGCCTAACAAACGTATTTTCTTGTACGATCCGCCAAATAAATCGTGAGCCCCCCACTAAAAACACCATAGCGAGCCATAAAAGTACAGCAGCAGTATGTGGTAGTCTAAACGGGAGTGTCGCTGCTTTAGCCAGGCCATAGAAATAAACCACAGCGACTGTTCCGCCTGTTCCGACGGTTACAGCGTAAATAATGGAAACTAATTCCCCTGTACTGGCATATTGCCAAAGCCGATTATATAATCCAAAAACGTAAAAAACCGTAATATAAAGGATGGTTGAGGCTACTGCTGTATGATAATACGTTTGATAATATTCTAATGGAATACCTCCTTCGAATCGGAGATAAAAACTGCCGAAAGCTGCTAAGTTGATTAACATAACATCAATCAGCATAAGAATTAGTATTCGTTTGCGTAATGACACTTGCTCAGCCCCTTTAAAATAACCTGCGTAAACTTTATCGTTCAAAGTTTACTACAATTTACGTGCCTTTACAACCATTCTATCGAATAGAGACATTAACTGTCGTATTCTATTGGATCTTCTTATTCGTCGGCAACTTGACCCGATGACCAATAACGTAATAGCTAATAGGAAGATAACTGATGAGTCTCACCGCCAAATAACTTATGATCAGTGTCACGGAAAATACGAGTGGGTAAAAAATCCAGTTGCTATAACCTATAGAATGGTTTCTTAAAATTCTAATTGCATACTGGTTAAAAAAGATGTGAATAAGGTATATTCCAAAGGAGTAATCTCCTAATTTGTAAATAGCCTTTTCTAAACTATTCCGTTTCCCCACCAGATTCCTTGCTAGGTTAAACAAAAGCAAAAAGGTTGAAATTCTAAGAATCGGGAAAATGAGTTCCGCGCCCATTAAAAAATAAGCAGGGATTTCATTGTATCGATAGCCCATTTTTAAACCAATAATTATAAAAAAGCTTACCCCTATGGTTAAAACTAACGATATTGTTAAGAAGATAGGGGTTAAACCCTTCAATGAGTTCCTTAATCGCTCAAAGTGGTTAGAGCTATACATCCCCATTCCGAAATAAAACAGATAAGCGATGAAGTTAATTTTCAAAACTCCGAAATAATTGGTATGTAGCCCTTCCATCCAAAGAGTTTGAAGTATCAAAAAAACGGCTAACAAGAGCTCTACCCTATTTTGCTGTTTAAAAAAATTATATATTCTAAGGATCAGTGGGTAGACAATATAAAATTGAATTATGATTGAGAAAAACCATAAGTGGTAGGATGCATCGGAATGCAAGATATTTTTAAATAAGAGAGCGCCATTTTCTTTGATTAGGTTACTTTGCATCACTTCCCAATTGTTAAAGACAGTATAAGCCACTGAAAAAATGAGGTATTGAGGAACAATCGAGCGCACTCTCTTTTGATAAAACTCGCTTAATAAGAAATTAGACGAATAATTCCTGGTTAACACAAAACCGGAAATGAAGACAAATAAGGGCACAGCAAACTGAGAAAATATGTCTGTCCATAAATTTACTAAAACTAAGGTATTAAAGCGTGGTATTTCTGTAAAATAGCCAGACGTATGGATAGCAATGACTGCTAAGACACCAAAGCCTCTTAATAAATGAATTTCCTTAATTGGGCTCAATTTCGCCTGACTGATCCTATTCATATCCATACATAATACTATTCCCTTCTTCTAAGAACCCACTATCATATCTAAATACCCTTAAGAGCAGCTAACCCTTGCTCGAATGCAAGTAGGATCTATATCTATGCTTTGGCTAGTTTTAATTATGTTCTTTAAGTTTCTCCACAAAATCAATTGTTTTTTTATTATTCTGCAACCACGTGACTCTTTCGGAATTGATTTCCTTTATTGCTTGGTTAACAGTCTCTGGTTTTAAGAGTCGACCAAAATCCTTCGGTATCGAAGCGACATCGTGATTTAGCAAACGATCAACTATTAATTCACCCGTCTTTTCTGTGTAGTGAGAGTTGTCCCAATAGTATTGCATAGTATTACTGATTGTTTCTGTCGTAATGCTATTGTATCCCGAAAAGTCCCATACTGGAGTTATCGCTGAAATATCTCTCTTCCACTGCTCAAATTGTCCCCAAAGCCCAGACGTCCTAATTGCTTCCCATTGGGTAGCATGAGACGGGGAAATAAAGACTTTTACATCAATTTTTCTTTCTTTGCACAACTCAATCATAGTCCGAACATCTTGGAGCCGCTGAGCTGAATACTTATAGTTGTAATAAAACTCACCAGAATTGATGTAGACCTTCAATTCCCGTTCAAATGCTTCTTTGCCATCAACCCCTAATATGTGAAACTGCTTAATTCCACTTGCACTAATATGTCCATTTGGAAATATCAGCGGTTCAGGAAGTTTATTATTTAGGTTAAACTTAATTGTATTTAGAGAAGCCTGAACCCCATCCTGAGAAAAAAGAATATTCGTAAAATCGCTCCAATTAATATGATCTTTTCCTAGCCTATCTAAGGTGAAATCTTTCCGCCCCGTATTATGTTCGTTAAATGAATAAAAGTCTAGTCCGATAATAACCTGTTGTATATCCGACTGATTTGCCAAAGCATGCCTTAAATAGGCCAACTCTTCCTCGGTATTGGCGGCACTAAAGCCAGCATTATAAGCCTTTTGTCCAGTGATTTTTTCATAGTAATCAGGATTCAGACCAAAGAAAGTCCGTGAAGACCCCAATAATACTACCTTCGGTTTTAAATCAATGATATCTTCAGCTTTAAATAGGCGTTGATGATTATATTTCTCGATTTTTTGATTGTTTAAGCTAAAATTAGTCAACTTCCAGATTCCATATGGATCGATCAACATATTACTGAGTCCAATTGAACCCACTAAAACAAGAGGAATTAACAAAACAACGATGTTAAACCTTCGATACTTTGTTCCTCTACCCTTCATTTTCTGGTTTTTGTTCATTCCACCTTACCCATTTCTCTAAAATTGAAAGTATAGAAATTCAGCGACATGCCCCAACTGGAGCAGGCATATTGTAAACAAGAACCCTCCTAAAAGGGCCCAGCGCAAGGAAGGGCGGAATCGCGTTGTATGAATTTCTGGCACATTAGGCATTAATACTACAAATAACACTAGTCCAAGCAAAACGAGTAGCTCCTTACCTCCCCCGGGCAATAATGGTAGTTTTCCAAAATTCAAACTAAATCCCAGTACAGATCCGTTGACTCCTGGCAAAACAATTCCATTGAAACCAACCATTCCAAGCACAATGCTCTTAGCGGTGTGCATTGAGTTTGCCCTAAAAAAGACCCAGGCAACCACCACTGCCACAAAGGTTATGGACCAAGCTAACAACTTTGGCAGTTGAATCTTGAGCTTACGCCACAGATGGTTTATAACGAGAAATGTTCCATGTAATCCGCCCCAAATAATAAATGTCCAGCCTGCACCGTGCCAGATGCCGCCCAACAACATAGTGAGCCATAAATTCAAAAATCTTCGAATTTCACCTCGGCGATTGCCGCCAAGGGGAATGTAGAGATAGTTTCTTAAGAAAGTGGATAAGGATATGTGCCAACGTCTCCAAAATTCGATAATAGAAACGGACTTATAGGGAGAAAGGAAATTTACAGGTAAATTAATATTGAACATTTTGCCTAATCCTAAGGCCATTTCGGAATACCCAGAGAAATCAAAATACAATTGCAGGGTATAAGCCAATGCACCAGCCCATGCCTCCAAGAACGAACTATGGTCTGGCTGGGCAAATACTGGTGTAACCCAAGCCGATAAATGGTCAGCAATGATTACTTTCTTGCTTAGACCAATAACGAAAATGCTTAATCCTATTGCTAGGTTCTTATGGGAAAAAATCCGGCTACGTAAGCTCTTAAACTGGGGAATGATGTCCTTGTGGTAGAGAATCGGTCCAGCAATCAAGTGGGGAAAGAAGGTAACAAAAAGGCTGTAAGTGAGCAAATCGCAACCTTTAGTCTCACCGCGATAGGCATCCACCACGAAAGCAATCTGAGTAAATGTAAAAAAGGACAGTCCCAAAGGGAGCATTATTTCGGGAACATTGAGCCCTGTGTGAAAAAAATTATTTAAATTACTGACAATAAAACCAGTGTATTTAAAATAGCCCAATGTCATTAGATCGACCGCAACAGTGACAATCAATAACGATTTGCTACGTCGGACCTGCAAGAGTCTGGTCACTATAAAGTTAAATATCATTGAGCTAATCAAAACCGGTAGATTTCGCACATCCCAATAAGCATAGAAAAAGATAGAAGCTATTACTAATGCCCCTGTTGCTAGCGGTAGAAGACGCCAACGGGCTAACACAAAAAAGACTACCATAGTAGTCGGCAAAAACAAGAAAATAAACGAGTAGGAATTAAACAGCATAATCTAGCTCACCTTTATTAATATCTCACTTTCAATTTAGTATATCATGATTTAAGGACAACTAATAGTAAGGTCTTCGTCTAGCTTGGAGTGCTTGTGCACCTGTCTCTTATACGAAGAAAAGGACTACCATATCACATTTATGGTAGTCCTCCAAACAACTACTGGATCACACTCTCTCCAGTAATCAACCAACGCGAATTTTGTTTTAATAGATTAACGCGCATATGCACGATTTGTTCATGCTCTTCTCCGACTGGGGCGGAATCAGTCAAGTTATAATCCTTAGCGGTATATCGATAATTAACCTGAAGTGTTGCGGTATTATCATCGGCGCTTTCAATATCAACCTGGTCAAAGGTTATTTGACTAACATCTAATCCTATGCCTTGAACCAAAAACTCTTCCGCTCGCCTAGCATGCTTTTCAAACAAGTCCCCAGTATAGGCTTTGGACAATTTGGTTCTAAAGGTGGCCATATCCGCGGACTTCCAGGCTCCAAAAAACATCCCAATATCTTGCTTATAGTCTGTAATAATTTGTTGTGCTACCAGATTTGTCGTCGGATCTAGTTTACCTTTATTTAAGGTGGCGTTATTATCACTAATACCTCCTGCCGTGTTTAGGGTTGGAGAGGTTTTTGCTGAATCACTAATCGCCCCAGATACCGTTTGGATCTTGTCCTGGCCCCGCAGTTTGGAAATAAAAGACGCTGGGGAACTTGAATTCGTGAGCAAAGACATACCTAGGGTCCCCACCAGTACGCCAAGACCTAAGGCTAAAGCCCCAAATAAATAATTCATTTTACGCATAAGTACCAAAATCTCCTTCTTGTGGATTTTAGTACTAGTCTGACCAGTAAAAAGGGAGTTTAGACATAGAACCAGCGCTAATTTGCATTCATAAGTATGTTGACTTGGTCACTAAAAAGCGCAAGGTCTGTCCCTTTAGGGCAGACCTTGCGCTTTTATTCAATTTTTACGACTGAAATATGCAACAACTAACTTCAGTTTTCAACCTTGTAAAACAAGGTTACAGTCTAATGAAATAAGTTGTTTATTCAATTATGAAAAAGATTACTTACTATCTTATAAAATCATTCCTTTGAATTTAAATTAGCTCTTCACGTGAATATCGCAACTACATCCTGCGCTTTACAAATTGTTATGTGATTATAACAAATTTATATCAAGTTCGGGTTCATGCTCTGATTAAGCACTGTTCAAGCCTAATGTGTCATTTATTCTAAAATCCAAACAATAAGAGCCATTGTGCACCCGGGATATAATTCGGTGTTTTTGTTGTCATCTACATTACTCTGACTAAGCTACAATTCATTCTTACTTCCATTGCTTGATCTGATGGCTTAAATTATTACCGCTTGGTTGCAAATGGCGTCGCACCGTAGATCTTTGAATTTACATCATTACGCATGATATGCGCATCTAAATCATGAATTCCTTGGTGGAATTGTTCGATTCTCGCTTTATCCTTCGAATCGAAGGCATCCATTCCTGTATTTAACAGAACATCTAAGTAATTGGTAAAGGCGACTGCTTTGGAGGCATTCGCTTCATTTTTGAGTTGCTTGTCCAATAGTGTTTTATGGAACAAGATATATTTCTTAATATCCTGTTCATTCAACTGTGGACCAGCTGCTGGCCCGAAGAGATACCCATCTACATATTCGTGGATATTCCACGCGGTGCCGAACGCTAATGTTTTGGTATCATTACTTAATGCGTTCTCACCGAAGAACGTGGAGATAGACGGTGCCAGGTCTATCAATTTGGTGTCCGGTTCCCTATATTTACTCTTGGAGCCGGTATCACTTTGCGGAGGCGTAGTTATCGTACTGGGTTCTGTCGTTGTTGGTGTGGCATTTCCTGGTGGAGCTTTACTGTCTGGCAACGTGCTCTTGGCACCATCAATTGCCTTCGTGCCGTCCGTTGCATTAGTGCCATTGACGACTGGGGATTGAATGACTACCTGGTCAGTGATGGAGCTTTGTTGCCTAAAAACTTTCCAGACACTGGGGCCATATACCCCCGCAGCAACAACAGCACCAGCTAGAACCAACGTTCCTGCTAAGGTTGCAATCCTCTTTTTGTCCATTGGTCTCATTGGTCTCTTCCCTCCTTAAATCTTTTTTGTCTTGGTACGTTAGTATTTTACCAATTTTCAGGAGAGAAGCGTGTCACTTTTGCTGTAGAGCTAGGCCCATTTTCCGTCCTCTGTTTCGGATAAATGCCAAAAGGTTCCTTCTGGTCTATAAATTTCGCGAAAATTAAGCAGCATTATCCACAATAATCCCCAGTCTGTCTATTCATCAATTTCCGATCTTAGAACTAAATCCCGCAAATAATTCATGAGATCCTCTGAAATGTCCCCTCGACGCAGTGCATACTCGATGGTCGCTTCCACAAAACCCAGTTTATCTCCGACATCATACCTCCGACCTTCGAATTCATAGGCCAGAATTTCCTGATAGCGACCCAGCTCCTTAATCCCATCTGTGAGCTGAATCTCTCCACCCTTGCCCGGTTCAAGAATGCTCAAAATATCAAAAATCTCCGGATTTAGGATATATCGGCCCATAATGGCTAAGCGAGTTTTCGGTGCATCCTCTGACCGAGGTTTTTCTATCATATCCTTAGCTCGATAAAGCCGATCCGCAAACTTTTCGCCATCGACAATACCATATTTAGACGTATCCTCAAGCGGAACTTCTTGGACCCCTACCATGCTTGCTCCATAACGCTCATATTGATTCATCATTTGCCCCAGCGCAGGCACTTCTGAATAGATAACATCATCCCCTAGAAGAACTGCAAAGGGTTCGTTTCCTATAAATTTCCGGGCACTATAGATTGCATGCCCCAAGCCTAGCGCTTCTTTTTGACGCACATAATATATATCTGCCATCCTTGCGACATCCTGCACCAAATCCAAAAGCTCATCCTTCGCGTGCTTTTCCAAAAACGCCTCTAATTCCATAGAGCGGTCAAAGTGGTCTTCAATAGCCCGTTTATTCCGTCCTGTAACAATAATAATATCTTCAATTCCAGATCGAATGGCCTCTTCCACAATGTATTGAATCGTTGGTTTATCCACAATGGGCAGCATTTCTTTTGGTTGAGCCTTTGTTGCTGGCAAAAAACGGGTTCCCAGCCCGGCTGCCGGTATCACTGCTTTACGAATTTTACGCATTCTTCAGCTCTCCTTTTTAACAACAATCATTTACCCCTTATATATATCACCAATACCTCTTATGTATATCTACGAACAACCCTACTAATTCTTTTTTTCTTATCGTTGTAAGTGAACTAGCTACACCAACTAGAATAATCCCTATAGAATTGGAAAACGAGGGTGCGAAGCCTCGTTTTTTAAAAGTCCTTAATTTTAAAATTCTTACTATAATTTGAAATAACCGATTAAGTCTTTTAAATTTCTTGCCAATTCATTTAAGCTTTCAGCCGAGGCAAACAATTCCTCGACTGAAGCGTTTTGTTGTTCTGCCGCTGCGGCCGTAGTTTGGGTACCTGCGGAGGTGGATTCGGCCTTATTTACAACCATTTGCATGCCAGCCTTTATATGTTCTCCATCCTGTTGTACTTTCCGTACAGTCTTTTCTATATCCTGAGCTAACTCAGCACTTTCTTCTACTGAGCCAAGAATTACTGTGAATTGGGTAGAAATCTCCTTTAAGTAGGAACTTCCTTTGTTCACACTATCTACGCTCGTTTTCATTCCTTGATGGGCGCTCCGAGAAGCCTGTTGCATTTCCTGTACTCGCTGAGAAATATCGACTAAGCTTGTTTGGACTTGTTCTGCAAGTTTACGCACTTCTTCTGCCACCACTGCAAACCCACGGCCGTTTTCCCCTGCACGTGCCGCTTCGATGGCAGCGTTTAAGGCTAAAAGGTTTGTTTGTTGCGCAATGCTATCAATTATTTGTACCGTCTGGGCGATCTCCTCTGACTTTTCATCCACATCTCCAATTACTTGGCTTAGGCTGTGAACCTGACTTTCTATTTCGTTCATTTGCTGAACCACTTGTCCCAAGGCAATATTTCCATTGCGCGAAAGCTCAGCGGAACGCCCAGATGCAAGACTTACTTTTTCAGCATGCCGTTCTGTTTGATTCAGTTGATCTATTACTTGAGTCATCCGTTCATGGTTTTCCGTCATTTCTGTGACTGAAATTTCTGCGTCAGTAGCTATATCGCTTGCCGATGTAGCCACTTGTTCAGCGGCCCGAGCGGATTGTTCCGCACCTAAACGCATCTCTTGGGCCGTTTTAGCTAAATCGTTAGCCATTTCCGCTACCTTCGTCATGGTATCTCTCAGAGAAAACACCATATCTCCAAAGGACTTTTGCAGTTCAAATTCTTCATGGTTCCAAACTTTCCAAGGAGCTTTTTTCTTGCGGGCTATGTCTCCTAACGCAATTTCGTTGGCATTTTGCAGTAAATGATTCATCATCTTAGTGAGGGATCGACTTAAGGCCCAGCCGATAAAAATGCTGACTATAACATCAATTACAACAAGAATAATAGAAATAGAGGATGATTTTTTGAAAATCAAACTCATTTTTGTCATGCTGTTGGTATCTACCTTCTCCAATTTGGTATCAACCATCTTTTGGAGCATATCCCCAGCTAACTGATTCTTCGTTCCTGCTATCCCGAACATATTGGCTTTAGCCTCGTCCACTCGGCCTAAATCTGAAGCTTTAATTGTAACTTGAGCCGCCTCTAAATAATCTTTCCAAGCGGCTTTAAACTTTTTCCAAGAGTCATCCTCTTCTACCGATCTTGCAATGGTTTCGTATGCAGCCATATGTTCTTCTAATTGGGTCTCTTGTTGATTGGCTTGAGCCACAAACTTCTGAAATTCTTCAGACGTACGCGCGCTGACCGCCAATGCTACATTCGTTCGATAGGCCTGGGCATGAAAATGCATTTCCGAGAGCAGGTTCATGGGAACGACATCCTGTTTATAGACCTGATCCGAGGTATTGTGCATTTGAGACATTCCATAAATCCCAATTGCACCCACGACGCCCGCCGCTAAAGCAATAAATAGCATTAATGCCGTTACTTGGAATCCAAGTCTCCGTTTTTTTAGACCCAATTCTGTCACTCCTCTTGTTGAATAAATCCGCCTTCTCTGTCTTCGCTGAATAATCTAAAATATATTAATTCTACACTACGAACGCATATCCTGTGTGAAATATTTCTTTTGAAAAATTTAATTTAGAACAAGGATTTTACTTAAAAAAGTCTGTTCCTGCAAGGTGTGGATAAACGTTAAGGTTAAGCATCATAAACAAAACGCAAGAGCGATTAAATCGTCCTTGCGTTTGTGGTCTTACTCACTGTTTACTCTTTGCTTTCCTTAGCAAGTTCTACTTTTTCTAAGACTTGGTCCACAAGACCATATTCTTTGGCTTCTTCAGCCGTCATGTAATAGTCACGATCTGTGTCTTTTTCAACCCGCTCAAGTGGCTGTCCTGTTCTTTCCGAGAGAATTCTGTTCATCTTGGCCTTAGTTCTGAGCAACTGCCTTGCATGAATTTCGATTTCCGTCGCTTGTCCAGAGAGCCCGTGCCCACCGATTAACGGCTGATGAATTAAGACTTCTGAATTAGGCAAAGCGACCCGCTTCCCTTTCGCACCAGCAGCTAGAAGGAATGCTCCCATGCTGGCTGCCATCCCAATACAAATTGTCCGAACATCCGAACGGATGTATTGCATGGTATCATAGATGGCCATTCCGGCTGTGATTGAACCACCCGGACTGTTGATGTACAGATTGATATCTTTTTCAGGATCTTCTGCTTCGAGGAAGAGCAATTGTGCAACTACAAGATTAGAAACATCATCGTCTATAGCTCCCCCGAGAAAAATAATACGGTCTTTGAGAAGCCGAGAATAAATATCGTAGGAACGTTCCCCACGATTTGTTTGTTCCACAACCATTGGGACGAGATAACCCATTTATAATTCCTCCTATTCCATCTTTATTAATGGTACTACGTTTAACTTAGTATATTCTTACCGAATGACTTTATTTTATTACAAAGGTCAGTTAAGGTCAAATGTTTTTCTTTTATTTCATAACAAAAGAAGAGAGCCCCCTCAGGAGCCCTCCTTGCCAGATGATGTTTAAAAGATAACTCCCAAGGCAATAAGGATTAATATTGCGATAGCAATAATTCCAACGCCAACACCCGTCCCAACAACAGGAGGAGCTACCGGACAACCACAACCTCCACCATATCCGTACATAATATTATACCTCCTTCATTTTTTAGTCATCGACTATTTTGAATTCTGTCACGAGGGTTTAGAATACAATTCCCATTGCAATGAGGAGTAAAATTATTACAACCACTATCGCAATGCCAGCTCCAACACCACCGCCACAAGCTGCACCAGCTCCGAATGCCATATTAAATCCCCCTTTCACTCTTCTGATACAGTATACGTTTTGCCCCTTAATTTGTTCCATATTATTCCAATTACTCCCACTGCGTAAAGAAGGATCGTTATCCCTATCTAGGGCAACGATCCTTCTTACTCATTCATATCCTTTTTTTTACTCATCTTTAAATCAATTTCTATATCGCCTTTTCTCCACTATCCCCAGTTCTTATCGTATAACAATTTTCCACGTTGGACACAAAGATCTTTCCGTCTCCAATCTCGCCTGTTCGTGCTTCTTGCCTAATTACTTGGATTATCTCTTCTACGTATTGGTCCATAACAACAATTTCAATCTTAACCTTAGGGATGAGATGGACTGTATACTCCACACCCCGATATATCTGCGTGTGCCCCTTTTGTTTGCCACACCCAATTACTTGAGTCACCGTCAAACCGTTGACACCGTGATTACCTAACGCATCTTTCACATTGTCCAGCTTTCCTGGACGGATAATCGCCTCAATTTTCTTCATTTAGAACCCTCCCACTCAGATTTAACCTTGGTACAATCAATTTTCACCTTGACTCAATTAACTCAGCTTAAACCCAATTAACCCTGAATAGCTCCAACTTAGTCTAAGAGTATAAAACTTAAATGAAATCCGGATAAGCCTCTTCTCCATGCAAGGATAAATCCAAACCAGTTGCTTCCTCATCATCGCTAACACGAAGTTTCGTCACCAAGCTTACCGCTTTTAAAATTATGAACGTCCCTACCACGGCAAACACCACTGTGATCAAAACACTGAGAGCCTGAATCCCTAAGAGTGACATATTCCCGTAGAATAATCCATCCGCTCCAGCTGAATTAATGGATTTTGTGGCAAAGATTCCGGTCGCCAAGGCTCCCCATGTCCCGCCAATTCCATGACATCCAAAAGCATCCAAAGCATCATCATACCCGAATTTCGCTTTCATTAGACTGATTCCATAATAGCAAACTACCCCACCGACAAAACCAATAAATATCGAAGAAAGCGGGGTCACAAATCCTGCGCCTGGTGTTATGGCCACTAAACCTGCGACTGCACCACTGGCAGCACCGAGCATCGTTGATTTTCCTCTGTGAATGCGTTCCACAACGGCCCAGGCTATAGCCGCTGCAGCTGCAGCAGTATTTGTATTCACAAAGGCCATACCAGCTAAACCATTCGCTCCTAAGGCACTTCCCGCATTAAACCCGAACCAACCAAACCATAGTAGTCCTGCTCCTAAGACGGTCATAGGTACCTGATGTGGTGCCATCGAGTCTTTACCTAGTCCTTTACGCTTTCCGAGCATCAGGGCCGCTACTAATCCAGAGTATCCCGAACTAATATGCACTACATTTCCCCCTGCAAAGTCTAAGGCTCCGAGAGTTCTTAGGAAACCACCAACACCCCAGACCCAATGGGCCAATGGATCGTAAACAAAGGTTGCCCATAATAGTACGAAAGCAATAAATGCTGGAAAACGCATTCGTTCTGCAATGGAACCGCTTATCAAAGCGGGAGTGATAACAGCAAACATCATTTGAAACGCCATAAAGACAATCGCCGGAATGGTCGCTGCGTAATCTGGATTAGGATCTATTCCTACTCCATTCAAACCCAACCAGTTTAAACTTCCAATGATACCGTGAAAGTCTGGCCCAAAAGCTAAAGTATATCCTACAACAATCCACTGAAGTGACATAATACCAATAATGATCCAACTATGCATGAGGGTACTGAGTACATTCTTTTTACGTACCATCCCTCCATAAAAGAGCGCTAAACCCGGTGTCATCAGGAAAACCAGAGCTGTCGAAATCAAAATAAATCCTGTATCTCCCGTATCCATAATCATTCCTCCTCTTAAATTAAAAAGCGCTTTGAGGTACTCTTTCGAGTAGTCTCAAAGCGCCTTTGCTTTGCTGTAATCTCTTTTCTAACCCATGGGTTTTCGGCTGTGCACACCTTATGTTTGGTATTGTAGCACGGGAATTAACTGTCTGCAATACTTTCTCTACTTGAATCCTGTATACCTTCCATGAGTCCAAAAGTCCATATATCCACCCTAACGATACAGTTGCGTCATCACGGTCATTAAGGCCGGCCCGATATAGGGGGCATAGATTAAATCTAAGAATAAGAATAGGATTAACCCCACTACTCCGCCAATCATCGAACCATTGATCCGGATCCATTGAAGATCATTACCCGCCTTGTCCTCAATAAATTGATTGAGATCTTGATCCGTGTACGCTGAAAGCGTCTCTCTAACTATGTTTCCGATCAGATCATGTTCATTTTGAATCACTTTGCATAAGGTATCAACTATGAAGGAATTAATCTTTTCTCGAAGTGCCGTATTTTCCTGAAGGCTGTCCCAATACCTTTCTACAAAAGGATGCAACGTTCGATGTAGTGCATTCGGCTCTGAGGAAGTTGCGGGAGAGACCACAACGTTTATTGCTTCCTGAATAAGCGTTTCTAAGAATTCCTCAAACAAAGGCTCGGCCAAGAGATCTTCTTTCCAACGCTCAACTTGTAAAGCAATTCGAATATCCTGGTCTGATTCGGCTAGTTTATTCAAAAGGGTGCTTTTCAGAGCTATACGTAAAGGATGTTTGGGCTCTTTGAATTTACGCAAGGTTAGAAGCAACTCCACTTGCAAGGCGTCGGCTGCATCATCAAGATTTAACCCATCAGACATTTCCACGAATCCCATTAAAGTACGAAATATTGACCCGCCATTGCCTAATTTCTCTTCTTTAATCTCCTCTAGATAATCCAAAATAGCCCGGCGTGTTTCCCCTTCTGCAGCTTTATCCCATAATCCTTCAGCTAAGCCATCTAGCCCTTCATCGATATATCCATGTTCTAGAGCCCACTCACACAAAGCAGGTACTTTCGACGACAGGTTCCACCCCTTGGCTTTGTCGCGAAGGAACACGGCGAGCTTCTCTGCTAGGTTGGCAGAATCCTGTTTCTCGACATAACGCCGCAGATAACCTGAAATCTCACCTGTTAGATAGGCTGACCCGCCTTGCTTTTCCACATATTGCTGGATACCCACAACGAAAGGAATCCCTTCGATTTTTTTACGAATCACATCCATTCGCAAAAGTTCTTTTTGAACCATAGATGCCACAGCTTCAATCACCTTTTCCCGGTTTCGGGGAATTAGTGCAGTATGATAGCCCCAACCAAGTGGCTTTTTGAAAATCGCAGTGACCGCAAACCAATCGGCAATTCCACCCACTAAGGCTGCTTCTGAGACGAAATAAAACAGCCTGATTCCAAAGTTATTAGGGTAATAATGTTCTAACAGTGCCGCAATCAAGAAAAAGAGGAAAACGGCTGCCAAGATCACATTTGCCTTTTTGTGATAATTCATGAGCGTAACACCACCCCGAGTACGTAGATCAATACTCCGACCAATCCACCGACGACTGATCCATTGATCCGAATCATTTGCAGGTCATTCCCGGCCTTGTCCTCTATCAATTCAACGAGCGTTTCATCTGTCAAAGGGTCTAACCCCTCACGAACCATACGTCCAATCGCATTGTGGTGATAGGCAATCTGTTTTTCGAGAATTTGTTTGATCCCTTCATCCATCTTCTGCCTCAGATCAAGATTACGCTCTAGTTTTTCGAGGTAACCATCCCAATTGTCCTCTAAATTACTAAAAAACTTCTCAATTAAAGCTTGTATCTCGAATGCCTTTACAGTGCTCCCATTCAGGGCCTGGATGATAAAGGCATTGAGTCGTTCTTGGAGCGAAGAATTAGTTTTGAGTTCTAACGTTAAGCGGAGCAATGAATCCTTCAACCACCGCTCGACCGTACCATCCTGTAACGTTATTTTAACCTTTTCTTGGAGTCCTTTCGCCAGAATCTCAGGTGAGGGAAGGAACTTTCCGATAATTTTACGCGTGGGATTATTATCCCCATATCGCATTAAGGCAGCCTCTATCATCTCCGTTAAAGCACCACTCACCAAAGGTTGGTCCATAAATTCATAAAATGTCCGGCAAATAACCGTCAGCGCCTGATCAACATCTCCATGTGCCAGGGAAAACTCGACTATTTCAGCAAGAGTTCGAGAGAGATTCAAGCTATGCACGTTTTCTTCAACTACGCTCCGAATCTGCTGTTTAAGCTTGTCCGGCTCAACATGGTGTTCGATATCCTCCGCGAGATTGGCAAGTAATAGACTCACAGCCTCACGAACGTCCTGCTCTGCAAATATCCGGATCAGCACTCCAGAAAGATTCCAGGCGGATAGTTTACGCTTAAGTACGTCTTGCGAAAGTAGTTCATGCTGTACCATATCAGCCAAAGCCGCATAAATCCGTTCCCTGTTCTGCGGAATAATCTCCGTCCGTAGCACCTTACCCGGTCGAATTCCCAGCGGACGCCGAAAGAGCGCGGTTACTGCAAACCAATCAGCAAGCCCCCCGATCATCCCAGCAGTGCAACCACTAGAGATGAGTCCACCTACAAAACTAGTATGAAATGGGTAACTTAACAAAAATCCAAGGGTAATTCCCCCAAGGGTTAGATTAGCACTCTGGGTATTATTTCTTTTCTTCACCATTATTTCTTCCACCTACATCAAACATTAATAAATATCCATGCGCAAACGCTTCAGAAAGCACGCAAACAGCGCCGCAGGACTCCAATTTGCTCATACATCCCCCGTCATCTCGAGCCAGAGGAAGTTTCTTAGCTTAGAGAGCACTTTAGTGGAATTGCGTCAATGAGAGCAGGCAATGAAGCGTTAAGAAACGCTAGAGGTTCACATGCAGAATAGCCCAGAGGTTTAGCGTTTTAGCTTCGTCGCCAAGCGAATAGCAATGGAACGTATGCGAACGGGCTAAGAAACTTCCTCCCTATTTTAGTCTATTTTCTATTCTTGTACCAGTGGAGGGCGTGCGTTCACTCTAATTTTACTCCCAAAGAATAAGACGATCAGCCCCAATAGGGCGGCTCCAGTGACATATGGCAAACCCATACCTATTCCAAAAAGGGCTCCGCCGGTCACAGGACCCAATATTCTCCCTAAACTTGCAAAGGACTGAAAAAGGCCTAGGGAGGCACCTTGCCCTTGCGTACTTTGTTTCGTGACGAGACTGGAGCTTGTTGGAACCATCAAAGAATTACCTACCATGAAGATCACGGTGGACGCTACTAAAAAAAAGATGTTCTTATAATCCGCGGACAGGATGATAAGTAGAAGGCCCACTGCACATAAGACTGCACCGGTGTTCACGAGCTTAGTATCTCCAAATTTCTTCACCAATTTGCCGATAAGTCCACCCTGAACAATCACAGCGAAAACACCCAAAATGGCAAATGTGACCCCCATGTCCCGAGGACCGAAGCCCACCTTCGCTGCTGCTAGTAAAGCAAACGTACTCTCAAACATGGACATAGTAAAACTCAAGACAAAATTAAAAGCAAAAAGTGCAAACATAGGGTCTTGTAACACGGCTAAAGTAAGTCTAGGCCTTTTACGGCCCGAAAGGTTAGAGGTCGGTTGCTTCAGGGATTCCGGCAAGAATGCCCACGTGAACGGCAGAAGCAATAAAGCCAAACCTCCAGCCACAAAGAAAGGCAAAGAGAAACTGTAGTGACCGAGCAAGCCGCCTAGGGCTGGACCGAAGATCATGCCAAGTCCCATCGCTGCTCCAATCAATCCCATCCCCTTCGAGCGTTCCTCGCCTACTGTAATATCCGCTAAATACGCCATCGCTGTCGGAAGCGTCGCCGATGAAACCATTCCAGACAAAGCACGAAGTCCAATCAGCAAATATAGGTTGTTTACCAACCCGAACATTAGAAAGGTTAGACCATACCCGCTCAACCCTATAAGAATAACCGGTCGTCTACCAATACGATCAGACAGTCTGCCCCAAAAGGGTGCGAAAAAGAACTGCATGATGGAATAGGCGGACATAAAAATCCCTAGGGAAAGTGCTCCCCCGCCTAACTTATTCACAAAGAATGGAAGGATGGGAATCACGATACCAAATCCCACCATGACCAAAAACTGTATAATTAGCAAGATCACCATTGGACCCATCGGTTTTCTCCGCATATAAAAAACTCCTATTTCTCCGTTTTGTTTACCCCGTTGATTAACAAAGGATTTCAAAGCAATTATTTCTCATCTGATGCTAAACTATCCAGAACAGCGTTCAACTGTTCTAAGGCCTTATTAAATTCCGCCACTTGAAGGGCATCCAGCTTTTTAAAGATCTGTATAAACTTTGTTTCTCTTTCCTTTTCAAAAGCATTTAAAGGCTCAATTCCCTGTGGAGAGAGTTGGATAAGGACCACTCGACGGTCTTCCTCGCTACGAGTTCGTGTGATGAGACCTAACTTATAAAGACGATCCACAAATCCAGTGACTGCTCCCAACGTAATCCCGAACTGTTGTGCAATATCAGAGGGTGTACAGGTTTCTCTACGTTCCAAATATTTCAGAAACATCATTTGGTGCATGGATAATTCGCTATGTTCAGGCATTAGGAAGCATTGGTACTTTTTCCAAACACTCCTAAATAGAAGGTCTGTCTCCTCCATGAGAGCAACTTCTTTTTCTTCGATCACAGGTTATCACTCCTTTAAAATATACGCTACTGTCGCTCCTGAATTTAGTTAGCTACTCACATAAAGGCCTCGCTTTTCCCTAATCGTAACTCTCGTGGTTAGGAACACTCCAAGGGTTCTTTGTAATTCGATTGTAAGCTCATGAAATAGTTTATGTCAATAAGTAATTGATTTCCTTTTTCATAAGTGCCCAGATTCATTGCTTTCTTCTTACTTATTTTTTCAAGTTCGTACGTAAATCTTGGAGAAGTGGGAAGTATAAAGCATATCTCTCAATAAAAGGAGGATTACTATGTGCGACAACCCCTCAACCGATCATCTTTTTCAGCAGCTCGATGACTATATTGATAGCCTCCCCTATAAAAAAGAAGACCTAATTGTTATCCTCCATCAAGCTCAAGCACTCTTTGGATACCTCCCCGATAAAGTACAATGGCATATCGCTCAGAAACTGGACATTCCTTCCGCTAAAGTCTACGGCGTTGTAAGTTTTTATTCTTTTTTCACTATGAAACCTCGAGGTAAACACGTTGCCAACGTTTGCATGGGCACGGCCTGTTTTGTGCGGGGCTCTGAGAAACTACAAGCAGAAGTCGAAAAACAACTGGGAATTAAAACGGGACAAACCACGACTGATCATCTCTTTTCTTTGGATTCTGTGCGCTGCATTGGGGCCTGTGGCCTTGCCCCAGTCATGACGGTGGATGGAAAAGTTTATGGGCGCCTTAACGATCCTAAGGAAGTTGAACATATCTTAGCGACCTACGAAACGGAGAATCAGATCTCAGAGACCGTCGTACATTAGAGCGTCTGAATAGGTCCCTGGTACAGCACTCTTAAATCGCTTTAATACGTAAGACCGTCATTAAAGGAAGGGAAGCCATCATGAAGCTCAAAAACACAGACGAACTAAATGCCCTAAAAATCCAAAACCTCGTTCTTCTTGAAAATCGGCGTGTACCTAATAACTCTGCTAATACTTCAGAATCGCAAGACAGACCAAGGCACGTTATGGTCTGTGGAGGAACCGGTTGTCATGCCTCAAACAGTCCAGAAATAGCCAAACTTCTCATTCAAGAACTACAACGACGCGGATTATCTGATAAGGTTCAGGTTCTTCAAACGGGTTGCTTTGGTTTTTGCGAAAAGGGACCCATTCTTGAGATTCACCCCGATAATGTCCTCTATGTTGAAGTTTCAACCGAGGATGTAGCTGACATCGTCGAAGAACATTTCATTCAAGGGAAGCTAGTGGAACGCCTTCTCTATATCGATCCAAATACCGAAAAGCGTTTTGCGTCTGACCTCCCCTTTTACCATAGTCAGCTTCGCATTGCGCTACGAAATTGCAGCTATATTGCTCCTGAAGACATTCGTGAATATATCGCCGCCGACGGCTATCAAGCCTTATCTAAAGTCCTTTTCAATATGAGTCCAACCTCAGTCATAGAAGAGATTAAAAAAAGCGGACTCCGTGGGCGTGGTGGCGGAGGATTTCCTACAGGTACGAAGTGGGAATTAACACGTCAAAATGAGGCTAAACAACGATATATCATTTGCAATGCGGATGAAGGGGATCCAGGCGCCTTTATGGACCGCTCTATCTTAGAAGGCGACCCTCATAGCGTTTTGGAAGCCATGCTCATCGCGGGTTCTTCGATCGGAGCTTCCCACGGATTCATCTATATCCGAGCAGAATACCCTTTAGCCATTCATCGTTTAGAAATCGCAATTAAACAAGCCCGACAATACGGATTACTCGGGGAAAAGATCTTGGGCAGTGAATTTTGCTTTGACGTTGAGATAAAATACGGAGCCGGTGCCTTTGTCTGCGGGGAAGAGACCGCACTTATTCATTCCATAGAAGGAACCCGAGGAGAGCCTTCGGTTAAACCCCCCTTCCCTGCCCAACAAGGACTCTGGGGAAAACCTACCTGTGTCAACAATGTGGAAACCTTGGCTAACATCCCCCCTATTATTTTAAAGGGCGCTGACTGGTATGCTGGAATCGGCACAGAAAAAAGCAAAGGGACCAAAGTGTTTGCTTTAGCTGGTAAGGTCAATAATGTTGGACTTGTGGAAGTCCCTATGGGGACAACCCTCCGAAAAATAATTTTTGACATTGGCGGAGGAATCAAACGCCACAAATCATTTAAAGCCGCGCAGACAGGAGGTCCTTCTGGCGGGTGTATTCCAGCCAAACACCTGGATACTCCCATTGATTATGAATCCCTAATTGCCATCGGCTCTATGATGGGCTCCGGGGGGCTCATCGTCATGGATGAAGGGGATTGCATGGTCAATATCGCTAAGTTTTTCCTCGAGTTTACGGTCGATGAATCCTGCGGGCGCTGTACCGCTTGCAGAGTGGGCACCAAACGTCTTCATGAAATTCTAACCAAAATCACGGAAGGCAAGGGGGCCTTAGATGATTTAGATAAGCTCGAAAAACTGTGCAAGACGATCAAGGTCTCTTCCCTCTGCGGGCTTGGGCAAAGTGCACCCAATCCGATTCTTTCCACGATAGAGTATTTCCGAGACGAATATCTAGCCCATATCGTTGATAAAACCTGTCCAGCCGGGGTTTGCAAAAGCTTGCTTAGGTATCACATCACAGACAAATGCAAAGGATGTACACTTTGTGCCAAGCACTGCCCCGCCGGTTGCATCACAGGATCAACCAAAGATCGTCACATCATCGACCAAGAACGTTGCTTAAAATGCGGAGCATGCATGGAGAAATGCCATTTCGGTGCCATTAGTCATCATTAAGCTACCCTGAAGGAGGACTCTGTATGGATATTCAGCTTACCATCAACGACGTATCTGTTACTGTACCAGAAGGAATGTCCATCTTAGATGCAGCTCGCACCATAAACATCGATATTCCAACTTTATGCTATCTCAACCTTCACGAAATGAGACTCAATAATCACATCGCTTCCTGCCGAGTCTGCTTGGTCGAAGTTGAGGGACGTCGTACTTTAGCCCCCTCCTGTTCAACCCCTGTCTCCAGTGGCATGGTCGTTAAAACGGATACGCTTCAAGCCATTCAGGCGAGACGGACCATGGTTGAACTCCTTCTTTCAGACCATCCCAAATCCTGTTTGACCTGTCCCAAAAATCTAGATTGTGACCTCCAGTCGCTTGCAGCGGATTTAGGCGTGCGTAACATCTCCTATGAAGGGGAAGAATCAGAGTTTGAAATCGATAAATCCAGTTTGGCAATCATTCGTGACCCAAACAAATGTATTCGTTGCCGCCGCTGTGAAACGATGTGTGATGATGTTCAGACCGTGGGCGTTTACTCTGCCGTAGGGCGCGGTTTTGAAACTGTTGTCAAAACGGCCTTTGATCTACCGCTTCACGAGACGTCTTGTACGTTCTGTGGACAATGTTTAGCGGTCTGCCCCACTGGCGCCTTAATGGAATTAGACCAAGTTGATAAAGTGTGGAAGGCTCTCAACGATCCGACACGCTATGTTATTGTCGAAACGGCACCTGCTGTACGAGTCGCCCTCGGAGAAGGTTTTGGATTAGAACCAGGGACGATTGTCACGGGGAAAATGGTTGCAGCCCTGCGTAAACTTGGCTTCGACCGTGTCTTTGATACTGAGTTCGGGGCTGATGTGACGATTATGGAGGAAGCAACGGAATTAATTCATCGCATAGAACACGGCGGTCGTCTGCCTATCCTCACCAGTTGTTGTCCGGCCTGGGTCAAGTTCTTTGAACACCAATTTCCAGATCTGCTAGACATCCCTTCAACCTGTAAATCTCCCCATCAAATGTTAGGGGTCTTAGCTAAAAGTTACTATGCGGAAAAGTATGGGATTGATCCTAATAAAATAACCGTTGTCTCTATCATGCCATGTGTAGCCAAGAAATACGAAGCAGCCCGCCCTGAGTTAGGGCAAGACCCCGTCACCCCGGATGTGGACATCGTCATCACTACCCGAGAACTTTCGCGCATGATTAGAGAAGCTGGCATTCATTTTGATCACCTCAAAGATGAAGAGTTTGATCACCCCTTAGGAGAATCAACCGGTGCTGCCGTGGTTTTTGGAGCCACCGGCGGAGTAATCGAAGCGGCGTTGCGGACTGCCTACGAATGGCTGACTGGTCAACCCTTAGAAAATGTCGAATTTGAATCTCTTAGGGGAATGGATGGGATAAAAGAAGCAGTCATCCCCATCGGCGGGCGAGACTTTCGGATTGCAGTCACACACGGTCTAGGTAATGCTCGTACTATTTTAGAAAAGATACAAGCAGGGGATGCCCATTATGACGCGATCGAAATTATGGCTTGCCCAGGGGGATGCATTGGGGGTGGTGGACAGCCCTATCACCATGGCAACCTTGAAATTCTCAAGGCCCGAGCTGCTGCCATTTATCAAGAAGATCGCTCCAAACCCTTGCGCAAATCGCATGAAAACCCAGCTGTCCTTGCTCTCTACAAGGATTTCATTGGCGAACCCTACGGAGAAAAGGCGCACAAATTACTTCATACCAGCTTTACGCAGCGGAGAAAGATATAAAATTAGCCCAAAAGACTACCCCTTTATTAAAGGGTAGTTTTTTGGGTTATCCTATTTCTTATTTAGACCCTAGACTTCTCTTCAAGTGTTTATTTGTTATCATTTAGTCCTTAACAAATTAAAATGATTAAATGCAGATAGTTGCTTTGTGCAATGATGTGCTAAAATAGAGCAATAATAAGACTTTATGCGGAGGAAATGATGCAACACGAATTCTCAAGAACTGAACTTCTGATAGGACACTTTGGTTTGGACAAGCTTCGCAAGAGCACGGTCATGATTTTCGGGGTCGGAGGGGTGGGATCCTTCACCGTGGAAGCGCTGGCTCGTGCAGGTGTCGGGCATTTAATCCTGGTAGACTTTGATGATATTTGTTTAACGAATATCAACCGCCAATTACATGCCCTCCACTCCACCGTTGGCGAAGCCAAGGTCGAAGTCATGAAACGTCGGATTTTGGAGATTAATCCAAAGGCCAATGTGGAAACAATTAAAGAGTTCTATACTTCCGCTGATGCGGACCGTTTACTTGAGCGTAAACTAGACTATATTGTCGATGCCATCGATACCGTTTCTAGTAAAGTAAATTTGGCGAAAGAATGTTTACTTCGCAAAATTCCCTTGATCTCTAGCATGGGGGCTGGAAACCGCCTGACAGCCGAGAACTACAGGGTAACAGACATTTCTAAGACGAGTGGAGATCCGCTTGCCAAAGCCATGCGCAAACTACTTCGCAAAGAAGGAATTACCCAGGGAATTAAAGTGGTATCTTCCCCTGATCTTCCACTTCCTCCGCTCTCAACAGAAGCAGATTGTAAAAATAACTGTATCTGCCCAAGCGGGGATGCCCACTGTGCAGAAAAACGCCAAGTCCCAGGAAGTATTTCCTTTGTTCCACCCGTTGTTGGACTTCTGATAGCCGGGGAAGTCGTGCGGGATCTCTTACTGGAATAAGAAGTGGTGAATATCTCAACTTGGAGTTTCCAAAATGAAAATAGTCTGTAACAAACTAAAAAACGAGTTTATTACAGACTATTTTAGTTGTTTAAATTCATCCCAATGATTCGATGATTTGTTTTATCCAGCTTGTTGGTCATCGTCCTGAAAACCAGAAGAAAACTACCAATATCAATCAGCAAATCTCCGATACTAAACACTTGTTTTCTCAGCCCCAAGATATCCAAATAGAAGCGATCCGCCAAGAAGCTGAGGTGTGTCGCCACTGTCATCAACCCGTGAGTCCCTTGCCCCCCTAATAATGCATGACGACTGGTCTCTGGAAGAAATAAGGGGTCGACTGGCATGACTCCACCGTTTGTAGCAATTACGAGGGTATTAAGCAAAATTCCTAACGTGAGCCAATGCATTCCGGGTAGTAATATATTACGCACAGCGAATATTAACAATAAAAAATAGGACACCGTATCGAGCACTGGACTGAACCAACTGAGACCTATCTCCGCTCCTCTAACAGCAGCCCAATAGACGCCACTCTGTATCAATAAAGCCAAAGGGACCAACCAAAATTCCCGAAGGACCAGCTGGCTTAGCCGACTTAGTTTGCCCTTTCTCAGAAGGCTAAACGCCGCCCCAAGAATCAACGTTTCTATAAGCATACTCTACCTCTAAAATCTTAAAATAACTAAGCGATCTGTATTCGTTCAGCACTAAGCATCTCTCTTGACGTTTCCTTTGTAACCACTTTACAAAAGACTTCAACCATTGCTGGATCTAATTGTGCTCCAGCAACTCTTTTAAGCTCTTTAATAGCTTCGTCATACGTATTCCCCTTGCGATAGCTACGGTCTGAAGTGATCGCATCATATGTGTCTGCTACGGCAATAATCCGTGAATCTAGTGGAATCTCTTCCCCTTTGATTCCATCTGGATAGCCCTTCCCATCATAACGCTCGTGGTGATGGCGAACCACATTTCCGATATCGAACATAAATTTAATGCTTTTAATAATCTTTTGACCAATGATTGGATGACTGCGAATTGATTCCCACTCTGAGTCCAGGAGTTTCCCCTCTTTGTTCAAGATTATCTCGCTAACCCCTATCTTTCCTACGTCATGCAAAACTGCTGCGTATTTGAGAAGTTCTATCTTGTCTTCACTCATTTCGATTGATTCGGCCATCATTACTGCCAGTTGCTCAACTCTAGAGGAGTGTCCGCTTGTGTACGTATCTTTCGCTTCAAGTGCCTGAACCAAAGCTTGGACCGTGTTAAGGTAATTTTCTCTCATGTCCATGTAGAGTTGAAAAGAATGACGGGAAATTAATAATGGAATAAAGAGCAGGAAGAGCCCAACTGAACCGTAATTATTATAAATCAAAGCCATAAGCAAACCAAGAGGTGCCAAAGCAACAAAGTTTGGAATTGACCAGCGAATATTCCCCAGCCAAATGTGCCAAGGGGATTTGGTTTGTAATCCACCTAAGGCAATTGCCACCACTGTCATATTTGTTAGCATATAAGCCAATGCCGCCAAAAGATAAATAATAATGGCCTGAGGTTCGACGCTAAAACCTGTTCCTGTAGTCTTAAGTACCACGCCTGCTACGCCTAACGATACTACAAACTGTGAAGCATTAAACACCCTTTTGAAAAATGGTTCTCCCCGTACTTCCTTCCCAAAAACCAACATTCCGCCAATAAGGGCTACGGATGAAGAAACCCCTAAAGGGAAAAGAATGGCTACACTAAGGAACACAGCAAAGCCCACAGTCACAAATCCACCCCTGGGTAATGAAACTGGCAAAGATTCACTGGCAGCTGCAAGTAAGCCGAAAATCAGCAAATGAAAGATATCTTTTGAGGACCACTCCATTTGACATATTGCCCTAAGCCAAATTATTAAAGCTAATAGTGTCATTAAAATAAAAAGCCGGACAAAGGCCTTCGGCAGATTCTTCATTTCCCACCTCATATATGTTCTGGCCAACCAACTTTCACAATCAGATTCTGTAGTTTGCGCCTCCGGCAAGAACGAGAGTAACGAGAACAGTGATAGCCTTAAATAATTTGCTCATACGGTAAACCTCCTTGATTTTTTGTATCAAAGGGACAGTCTAACCGCTTCGCTCTTTCTTCGTTCCGCTGTTTTTCCGCTTCGCTATAGGGGATTAAAACAGGGTTACTCTAAATCTAATTGTGATATGGTCGGCCAAAGTCAGCACATTATTTTTGGTTGTTTCTAAGAAATTTAAGTTTCCGATTAACCGCGTCAAGAGTTGCCTTAACCACGGCTTCTCGATCGTCGTTTCTGACTAAAGCACATCCTGTCAGGGATTGTTCACCTGAGGGTACAATCATAGTTATGGCTACCAAAGCAACTTGCTGCTTTGCTAAGTGTGTAATTCCAACATCCTCAGTGACGAAGTGAAATTGATCCAAGGTTAGAGGCGCAAGTGCCTTAAGTGTTGCCTCAACGAATAGACGCAATTTATTATGAGATGAAGATGGTCCCTGTGCAACTCCCTCCATGAGCTTGTCACCTGTTAACAGCTCCACCTTAACTTCAGCCATCCCGTTAACGGTTCTAAGTGTTACTCCGACCAATTTAGGTCGCGTTGACTCGACGACCGCGAATGTTCCTTCCTCATTATCGTCCACTTGTGCTACGCTGATCTTCTTATGGTCAATTTGTAAATCGAATTGAGCAGCCAGACTTGACTCAACATCCCTGACGATCTGCTTAGGTGATCGTCCAGAGCCCGCCAGAATATGGACTTCTTCAATTTCTCCTTGATTATTAACGTTGATTCGAGCAGCTATCACTGATTTGATTTGCCTAATGGCCTGCTCCCAGTCTTGAATTGAACAAGGCACCTCTGACATGAAAACACTCCTCAGTAACCCAATTGCTATTTAACCCATTATGAGGTATTTTCGACGTTCGGCGATGTATTCCTCCCTTCTTTCCGTCAATAGTGCCAAAACTTTCATCATTTTCTCTATTTCGAACACTAAAAATACCATTGAAAAAGGAAATAGACTACCTCTTGAAGGCAGTCTATTTCCTTTTTGTTAAATATTGGTTTGGTTCGCTATTACGCCATGAACATTTTGATATCATCTTCTACGTTACTGATTCCAGCAATCCCGAAGTTATCAACCAAGACCTTAACGACATTCGGGGACAAGAAGCCTGGAAGTGTCGGTCCTAAGTGAATGTTTTTCACGCCCAAGTGCAGAAGGGCCAGTAAAACGATGACAGCCTTTTGCTCGTACCAAGCAATATTATAAGAGATCGGGAGTTGATTAATATCATCCAAGCCAAAAACTTCTTTGAGTTTCAAGGCGATCACAGCTAAGGAATAGGAGTCATTACATTGTCCGGCATCGAGAACTCTCGGAATCCCACCGATGTCCCCTAGGTTCAGTTTATTATATTTGTATTTTGCACACCCTGCAGTAAGAATTACAGCATCTTTGGGCAGCGCAGCCGCGAAATCAGTGTAATAGTCACGACTCTTCATGCGGCCATCGCAACCTGCCATGACGAAGAAACGCTTAATAGCTCCAGTTTTTACAGCATCAACGACTTTGTCAGCGAGGGCTAGAACTTGATTGTGGGCGAAGCCCCCCACGATCTCACCCGTTTCGATTTCGGTCGGTGCTGGGCAACTTTTGGCATGTGCAATCAACGCAGTGAAATCCTTAGGCTTTCCATCTTTGCGATCAGCGATGTGCTTAACCCCTTCAAATCCAACAACACCTGTGGTATAAATGCGGTCTTTGTAGGAATCTTTTGGGGGAACAAGACAGTTAGTGGTCAAGAAAATTGGCCCATTGAAGGAATCGAATTCTTTATCTTGTTTATACCAAGCATTTCCGTAGTTTCCGACAAAGTTATCATATTTCTTAAAGGCTGGGTAATAGTTGGCTGGGAGCATTTCACCATGCGTATAAACATCCACACCCGTCCCTGCAGTCTGAATGAGCAATTCTTCGAGGTCTTTTAGGTCGTGACCGCTGATAAGAATAGCTGGGTTATTTCTGACCCCAATATTTACTTTGGTGAGTTCTGGATTACCGTAGGTCGTAGTGTTGGCTTTATCAAGTAAGGCCATCACATCAACTCCGTATTTACCTGCTTCTAAGACCAAACCAACCAGACCATCAGCAGCGAGAGTGTCATCCAGTGTAGCTGCTAGAGCCTTTTCGATAAACGCGAAAATACCTGCGTCTTTATACTCGAGAGTATATGCATGCTCTGCATAGGCAGCCATTCCTTTTAATCCGTAGGTGAGCAATTCTCTGAGTGAACGAACATCTTCATTTTCCGTTGTTAATATTCCGACAAGCGCCGCTTTCTCCTCAAACTCATCTGCAGAGGCCGTCCAAGTTGCTGCATCATTTAAGTTCTCTGGAATCGTGCCGCCCGCTTTAATGATTTCTTGTTTGAGTCCTTCGCGTAGGGTGAGACCTTCTTGGATTCGCTCTATGAAACGACTTCTGTCGAAGTTAGCGTTTGTGATCGTAGCAAAAAGACTTTCCATGATAAATTTATCAATATCCGGACGAACAATACTCATGCCACGTGCCTGAACCGCATAAACAGAAATTCCTTTTAATGTATAGATTAGAAGGTCTTGCAATTTGGCAACGTTTTCGGTTTTTCCGCATACCCCTTTGATCGTGCATCCAGTTCCTTTGGCGGTTTCTTGACATTGATAACAAAACATACTCATGAATTGTTTCCCCCTAAATTTTATTTCAATTTTTTGTTGTGCTCAAGTTGACTAAGCTTAGTTTAAATCAAATCCGACCATTGGACCGTGATTAGAAAGATTCTTTTGGTGTGAGATTAATCACACCCCAGCTTTTCTGAATACTATCTTCGCATTGCAGAGTTCGTTTGTTGAGATTAAAGTTCCCGATACGTTCATAGCAGGCCTTGCTATTCTTCGTGGACATAATTTAGACATTTAAGACAGGTTTATGCCTATAGCTGGCATTTAAGCACATTCCTCAGTATAATTAAACTCGAAAAAAAGCTTTAACCTTGCTGATGGAGGGAAATAAAAATGAAACATGATCCTAATATAGAACCTGAACTATCTAAGAGCGTATTCCTTGCTGACGGATGCAAAGTAATGGGCGATGTAACCATTGATGAAGACTCCAGTGTATGGTATAACTCAGTCATTCGGGGTGATCTTGCTAAAATTAGTATTGGTAAATGCTCAAACATTCAAGATCTAGTGGCTATTCATGTCAACGAGAACCAACCCGTAATTATTGAAGACTATGTAACGATTGGTCATTCTGCTATTCTTCATGGATGTAAGGTTGGCAAAGGCTCGCTGGTCGGAATGGGCGCGATTATTCTTGATGGCACCGTTATTAATGAGGAAACTTCAATAGCAGCGGGAACCCTCGTTCCAGGAAATAAAACCTATCCCCCTCGCGTAATGCTGATGGGAGTACCTGCACGAGTGGTGAGAGAGCTTACTGAAACGGAGATAGTATCCATGCGCGCAACGGCGGAACGATATGTAAATAAAGCAAAGAAATCCCTCACACAGAGGAAAAGTGGAGGAGAAACGGAATAGTATTTAAATGAACAATTTGTTAAATGATGATTCTTCAAAAAACTAAGGTATCGGCTTGCGTCGATGCCTTAGTTTTTTCATGCAACCCGCTAGCATATAACTGTCAAACGCCAGTTTTAGCATAATGCCGTTTTATCCAAACGATTAATTCAATTTATACTTTAAAATATTCTTGTTGTAACTTGAGTCTAAGATACTTCGGTGCACATATTAGGACGACCATGAGTAAAATACATTATTCAGGCGTAAGGACACGCTGACTTATTACCAAACAGTACTAAATGACAGAAGAATTGTGAGGGGTAAAAATGGCCAAAAGAGTTTATAAACTAAAACCAGACACGGAAGACCTTCGTGACAGAGTGTATAGAGCTACTGTCTATAAAACGAAAACGGTCCTGCCGAAGAGTGTAGACCTTCGGTCCGGCTGTTCACAAATTGTCGACCAGGGAGAGTTGGGAAGCTGTACGGCCAATGCCATTGCTAGCGGTCTGCGAGAATATTGGGAAAACAAGGTTGGATCGTTAACCCTGCTAAGCCGCTTGTGGCTTTACTGGGAAGAAAGGTATCTAGAAGGAACCGTTAGTGAAGATGCAGGAGCTATTATTCGAGACGGCATGAAAATCCTTCAACAACTAGGCTGTGCACCAGAGGCAGATTGGCCTTACGACATTTCTAAATTTACGCAAACACCCCCTGTAAAAGCTACTACAGACGCAGCACAATTTAAAATTAATGAATACCATAGGGTGACAGACTTAACATCATTGAAGACTGCTTTGGCCGAAGGTTATCCAGTTGTGATCGGTATAAAGGTATTCGAAAGCTTTGAGTCCGACAAAGTAGCACAGAACGGGATTATCCCCCTTCCGAAACTCTGGGAGAAGTTCCTAGGAGGCCATGCGGTCTTAGCGGTAGGCTACAAAGATGAAGTAAGGAAGGGTCAGGGCTATGTGATTTGCCGAAACTCCTGGGGCGAAAGCTGGGGAGATAAAGGCTATTTTTATCTCCCTTATGACTATTTTGCTAACTATGTAACGGATATGTGGACTGGAAAATAGAATCATTATTGAAATATCCATTTTGATATTATTAATAGCTCCAAAGACAAAGGGACTTGCCTTAATAAGCGAGTCCCTTTGTCTCCGATAAAAAACCCTAAGTCTTGATTACTAAAGATCGATCAGTTTGATATTCTGATCTTGAATTTTGCCATTTTTATCGTTAAGTAAAGATATGAAGGCCGATACCAAAACAGGATCAAATTGAGTGCCCGCACATTTTTGCAATTCTTCTAATACTTGTTCAAACGTTCCTGCCGAACGATAAGGACGACTGGAAGTAATCGCATCGACCGTATCGGCAATACTAACAAGACGAGCTAGAAATGGAATGTTTTCGCCACTTAAGCCGTCTGGGTAGCCTTTTCCATCGTAACGTTCATGATGATGTCTAATAATCGGCAAAATTTCTCTGGCAAAGTTTAACTTGGAACAAATGGTCTCACCCCGCTCTGGGTGAGACTTCATGATTAACCATTCCTCTCTTGTTAAAGCGCTCGGCTTATTTAATATCGCATCCGGAATTCCAATCTTCCCAATATCGTGCAAAATTGCTGCGCGGTAAATATTAACTTGATCAACCTTGCTTAAATCCAGGAACCTTGCAAGCTCTAGCGCATAATCTTTCACCCGTTCTGAATGTCCATGTGAATACGGATCTTTTGATTCAAGAGCAAGTGTAAGTGTAAAAATAATGTTCTGGGATTCATCAAGTGCGGAGAGCGATTCATGGAGGTTATGATTAGTCGTAGTGAGCAGTTGATTGGCTTTTTCCAGCTCAGTTTTCTGATGTTCGATTGTTTTCCTGCTCAGAAAATCCTTGACTTTAGCATTATAAAGTATGATCGAAAGAAACCACGCAACCACAGCAAGTATTGTACCATTAACGTAATGCCCTCTTAAAATTGCAGGATTTTTCTGGATAAATGTAATTCCTATTATAAATATTGAATAATTAGTCAAATAGACCCCCAGGCTAGTTAATGGTTTAAAATTATTCATTATGGCAATTGCAAATGCCCCAATAATAAATACTGTTATCTCACCATGAATACATTGATCGACAATCGAGGTCAAGGCACAATCCAGAATAACGAAATATGCCAATAACAAAACAATTAATAGCTTACATCGTATTTGCTTAGGCTCTATATCTCTATATATGTGAAAAAAAGGTAATAATATCAGCATTATAAGAAAAAGTAGAAGGTGTGTATAAAAAAGATATTTATACCCTGGCAATAACGTCCACAGCCCTTTTTGCATATTAAGGCGGTCCGTAAAAAGAAGAACCATCGAAACCATAAATAATATAAAATTTAAATTTTTTGAACGATCGAAATTAGAATTTATAAGTTCTTGGTCAAATTTATTTTTTTCACTAATGGGAATATACCCAGACATACTTTTTGTTTGTACCAATGCTAATAGCTTGTTCTTCAAAGACATTTCATGCACCATAACTTTCGAATTTAGTTTGGCGGAAACCGACCCTGAGTATATAACTGATTAATCTACAAGATCTTAGCTTCAACCAAGAATATTCTTAAATTACATTTTACATGTCGAATTTACAAACTTCAATAGGTAAATAGCCCTATATTCAGCACTGCCACGATGTCACACGTTTTCTCCAAAACTTATAAGCGAAGGCAAAGCAAACTCTATTTCATTCTGGCAGCAATATAATTTATTGACTCATTAATAAAGCCAACTTCATGCATATAACTTAGCACTTTGGAAAGATATTCAACATCTATCTCTGGCCAATCAAAACCTACCCGATTCAAATAGTTGATGGTAAAATTCGAATCTATAGTAATAGCATTACTTAAATTCAAGCTCTTATTAAGACTTAGATCGGACACAAGACCACTTAGTGTTTCCTTTCCTTCTTTTGTTACTGAGAGCTGTGCAATATAAGAATCAAATTCTATGTTAGATAGTGTTCGCACAGGAATATTTAGCGCCCTTAAAAAACTCAGGAGTTCGATTGCCTTAATCTTTTGATGATTAAATATATGGAACACCAAACCATTAGCCTGGTTAACCTTAATAATATTCACAATACCTTTGGCGCAGTAGTCGACCGGCGTAAACTCGATACTTTGATCGAGGAAACTTTCAGGGATAACCCTTAACGCCACTAGAGACTTAATTCTACGATAAAATGAATTTTGATCGATGTTGTGCTGAAACTTACCATCTTGGAAGCGTCCGGTTACGATACCAACCCTAAAGATAGATGCCCTTAACCCTCTAATTCCAGCTTTAAATACCTGGTTCTCCGCGGCAAATTTACTTCGTACATAGACGTTGGTTTTGTAATCCTGCCCAATAAAAAAGTCTTCTTCTCTAAAAACTGAATTGACTTTGCTTTGGCCAACCACAAAATCTCCTGATATGCTGATCGTGGAAATGTGGTTCAACTTCTTGTCGAACCTCAAACAAAAATCGATTACTTCTCTAGTCCCTTGAACATTATTTTTCTCGAATTCACTGTAATTTCCATAGTGTTTGACCAACGCACTGCTGTGTATTACTGTCTGTACCTTTTGAGCAAGATCATAATAGGAATTATCGTTTAACCCAAATTGCTCTAAGGAGATGTCCCCTTCAACCACGATAATTCTAGTTTTCAAAGGGACCGTAAGTGAGGGGAAATAGAAACTTATCAATTCGTCCAATCTTGCTTTAGCCTGATTTCCCCGTACCAGGCAATAGATTTCTTTATTTGTTTGAACGAGTAACTCCCAAAGTAGGTGTATTCCCAAAAAGCCTGTCGCACCCGTCAAAAGCACATTACCTGTATCCATTGGTTTGATAATAATTTCTGTTGGCCTTATCCTGCTGGAGATATAAATCTCTTCTTCATTTCCTTTATCTTCTTGGACCCAACCAGAAATTTTAGAGGATAGTTGCCTAATGGTAGGACATTCATAGAAATCCTGGGCATTGAGTTTCCATTCGTAAGATAAGGCACCAGACATGATTTCAAGGATTGTTAAAGAATCTCCCCCCAACGCGAAAAGGTTATCATCAATTCCAATTCGTTCTACTTCAAGAGCTTCTGCCCACAACATAGCTAGTTTCCATTCCAGATCATTTCCGGGAGCAACATACACATGGGTTAACTGACCCAAATCCATTTCACATAGTTCAGGTAAAGCGCGGCGATCGATCTTATCATTTGGAGTCAGCGGCATTGCCTTGAGCCAAGTAAACCAATTAGGAACCATGTAGTTTGGCAAAGTCTTTAACAGATGGCATCTCAAATCCTCATTGCTTGTTCCGCTTTCACCAGTTAAGTAAGCACATAGATGTTTCTTGCCCGCTTTGTCTTCTCTAACCGCTACAATTGCCTCTTTAACTGCGCTATGTGCTGATAGGCAGGCTTCAATTTCTTCAATCTCAATCCTGAAACCTCTGATCTTTACTTGATTATCATTTCGGCCCAAATATTCTATTTCACCGTCGGGAAGCCATCGTCCCAAATCCCCTGTCCTGTACATTGTTTGGCCGGTAATAAATGGATTAGCCAAGAATCGCACTTTGGTCAATTCGGGGTTACCTAGATAGCCCAAGGAAACTCCATCCCCAGCGATATAGATTTCGCCTTCTGACTCGATAGATACAGGTGATAAATGCTCATCAAGGATATATACCTGTGTATTGGCGAAGGGTTTTCCGATCGTAATAATTTCGGAATTGGTCACATTTTTTATTGTTGACCACACCGTTGTTTCTGTTGGGCCATACAGATTATAGATTTTGGCACTGGTAACATTTTTTAGACGGGATAACAATGTAGTTGGAAACTCCTCTCCCCCAATTAAAATGTGGGATAAACTATTTAGGCATTCCTGGCACTGTTGCTCATCCAATATTAGTTTCATTCTTGACGGTGTGGATTGTAAAACTTCAACTTGGTTTTTAGCAATAAGGTCAAAGAGATACTTGGGTATCGTTTGTTCTTTCTCATTAGCGATAATGACCTTCATTCCTTTGGTTAAGGGCAAAATAGTCTCTAAAAAGAAAATATCAAAGGAGATGGTTGTTATAGAAACGATAGTTTTATTCTCAAGATAAATATTACAGGCGATACCGTTTATAAAATTGCACAAGGCACGGTGATGAACCATAACCCCTTTGGGTTTGCCAGTCGACCCCGATGTGTAAATCACATAGGCTAAGTCATCAGCATCAACCTTATTATCTTTATCTAAATTAGCAGTTTCAGAAGTATAGGCAGTAGTATTACTCAACGAAATATTAACAAGCTTACAATTTGCAGTTAATTTAATATCAGGATTGTCACTATCCGTAAGAATCAAGCGAGTATTACTCTGATGAAGCATATAGGCGATTCTTTCACTAGGGTAGCCGGGGTCTATAGGCAAATAAGCTGCTCCGGCTTTAAGAATCGCTAGAATACCTATGATCATTTCCAAAGATCTATTGAGCAACAACCCTACAATTGAATTCCGTGTCATCCCTTGGCTCTTGATATAACGGGCAAGTTGATTGGCCCTCTCGTTGAGTTCACGGTAAGTCAATCTTCTGTCACCAAAAACTATAGCTATGTCATTGGGTGATTTCACAACCTGGTCTTCAAACAGTTCAGACACCGTCTTGGCTTCATACGGTAATTCAGTCTGATTAAACTCTATTAACAGCGTATTTAACTCGTCCTTAGAGAACATTTGTAGTTCTTTAAGCCTCCTACTTGGGTCTTGTAGCACATCTGTCAAGAGATTACACATGTTGCGGTGCATTTGATCGATGTCTTCCTCGCTGTAAACTTCAAACAAATAGTCATAATCCAATACTGGTAAGCCTGTGTCATCCCTGTCACTAATACATATCGACAGAGAGTTAGACTGAGCACCAGAGTAATTCCAGGTTCCCTCGTACTCAATCACTGAATCAAGCTTATTATTGTGATAATTCAACGCAACATCCACAAGCGTTCCAGAAAATTGATGCTTTTCACGGAAATCTTTTAATATACAGCTATGGGGATACCGTTGATTTCTCATAAATTTTTTTAACTCTCTGAATGACTCATTAACAAAAGCAAGAAAATCAAGACTTGGCTCAACATATATTCTGGTAGGAATATTGTGCATAAACATCCCAACTGTGTTTTTTTCCATTTTGCCCGACCGGTTTAAAATAGGGGTCTCAATCGCGATATCCTTCTTATTATTTTTCTTAGAAAGGTATAAGGCAAGAAGTGCGTAAAAGACACTAAACGCCGACACTTTATTCAACTCACAAAAACTGTGCAGTTTAGTACTCAGTGACTGGGATAGAGGATAACTTTTCCTTTTTCCAGCTAAGCTGATAAAACCTTTGTTATGTGTGACGGATATAAACTCAGGAACTGTCTCAAAAACATTCGACCAGAATTCCTTGTGCTTTTCAAAACGTTCGGAAGCCAGATAATCTAGTTCGCCATTAATATGGTCAATAAAGGAAGGCTCCTTGATAGTTTCCGAATAAATACCGTTTATTAGTTTCCAATATTCTTTCAAAGTCTTTCTGATTACCAGAACGACTCCCCATGCGTCAGTAGTCGTATGATGGAATTTGAAGAAACAGATATTTTTTTGCTCACCTAACTTAATCACAGCAAAGTAAAAAAGCTCGGAATCGATTAAGGCAAATGGGGTTTCTGCCATTTGCCTTTCCCATAGTCTATAGTCTAGTTCTCCATCTCCATAACTAAAATCCAGTATTTCATACGTCTTATGTACAAAGTCTGCAAAATATTGTTTTGGCGTCCCATCATGATCAACCAATCTAATGCGAAGAGCATCATTTTGTTCTATTACTAAATTAATGGCTTCATTCATTAAAGTATAGTTGATTTCCTCGCGAATAATCGCAGTTGCCGATAAAACAGCTTGACTTGTACCTGGATATAAATTATCAGCAACCCAGATAGATTTCTGAGCGTTTGTTAAAGGATATAACTTGTTCATGCTTATTACCTCCTATTGAAGTCAAACTCTTTTCCGGACCATCACAGTTGTCCTATTCGATGAGCCCTCTAAGCACTGTTGAAACAATTATTATATCTATTCTGGAAAATAGAACCACTTTATTTGTTCCCTATAAAAGGCGAAAGATATAATCAAGTATTACGTAAATATGTAGAGTCCGTTGTTTTTACTCAAGACAATTCAAAATATACATTAAACGTAGTGCCAATAGGACTAGTTTCAACATTAATCCTTCCGTTATGCCGCGAAACTATACCATAACACACGGCTAATCCTAAACCCGTACCTTTTTCTTTCGTTGTAAAGAATGGTGTCCCTAACTTTTCAAGCACAAATTGTTCAATTCCCTTACCTTCATCCGATACGGCTAAGGCTACTTCACTGTTAGTAGAAAACGTTCTTATTCTCAATTGCCCACCACCAGACATAGCTTCAAGTCCATTACGAACAAGGTTTAATAATAGTTGGCGTATTTCCTGTATATTGAGTTGTAAATTTGGTACATTATTAAGCTCTACAGTCAGTAGATTATCGTTGGTTTGTGCGTCCGCTTGAACGAGTGGTAAAGTGGAAGTGACTATATCATTGATATTGTGCGATTCAAAAATAGTCGACTTTGTTCTACTGATGGAAAGAAACTCTGAAAGAATAGAATTCGCACGATCCAGTTCTTCTATCATGAGATCAAAATGCTCTCTATCCCTTGAATTTTGTTTGTGCCTAAGCAATTGCAAAAAACCTTTCACTGTTGTCATCGGATTTCGGACTTCATGGCTAATACTAGCTGCCATTTCACCGATTAAGTTTAATCTATCAAGCTTCGCCATCTCTATTTCAGCTCGCTTGCGTTCCAAGATTTCCTGTGTAAGTGAGTCATTAGCAGTTTGTAATTCCTTCGTCCGCTCTGTAACTAAATCCTCTAGATGACACTTATGCAGCATATCCTGATGCTTGAGTTTATGGAGTACATTGGATAGAAAATATGATATTACAACTACTAAAGATGCGTTTACAAAGTGCCCATGGCGTATCACCAGATCCTTTTGACTAATAGTTAGTAAAATCATAAAAGCGACAAAGGATAATCCATATAAAAGTGCTGTAATTCTCGGTTTATAACTATACATTACAGCTATCATAAAGCTCCCTATAACATAAACGGTGATTTGTCCATGAATCTTTTGATCTATCCAACCAGATGTTACAGCTGTAAGAGTTAGTATAAAAAGGGAAAAAACAATCACGTGAAATTTATGATATCGCGTAATGCCTTTTGCGGTGGGGACAATAATTCTGTAGGAAACCAGACTATAAAAGAGTGTAACAAAGCCTAGAATCACATGAGAATAAAACAAATACTTATAACCATCTGAAATAATCCAGAGCCCTTCGACCTTGTTGATATGGTCAACAAAGAGAAGGATGATACTTGCCAAAAACAAAATGACCGAAAATTTTCTAGTACGGTTATAATTTTCGTAAGTTAGAATCTGCTCAATTGCGTATTCGTAGTTCTCTGTTATATGTTGTGATTGAAAGAATCCCATAGTATGACACTCCCATTATCTCAAAAATCGACAAATGTATTATCTGTTAATTCAGTTAAAAACATCTCTTATCTGACAATATTCCACAGAAGCTGTGATTTTCCTTCTTTAACCTAATTGAATACATAATAAAAACAGCCCTTTCGGACTGTCTAATCGACATAATGTTAGCGGAGAACGTTACCTACTACAGAATACCAAACTTCTAGTTATTCAAAACAGAAGGATCAGACTGGGTTCGCAGTAATTCTTTCTTTTGTGTTAGAACAAAATATTGAAGGCCAGCAATAATAATTAACACGACTCCAATCTCATAAATGCTGCCATAGCCTGCAATGCCTGCGACAGTCCCTAAGATATACGCACCAAGTGCCATTCCGGCATCCATCGAGTTAAAGAATAAGGAGTTAGCGATTCCTACCCGATGAGGCTCCACTGAACTAATGATTTGTGTTTGAAATACAGGTGTTACCGAACCATACCCGATACCAATAATAGCTCCGGCCAGTAAGATCATGGCACTCGAGTGAGCTTGGCTCAACAAAAACATTCCTAAAGCAAAAAGAAGCAAGCAAGGATATATGATAACTTTTGCACCCCATTGATCAGACCAGCGTCCTGTAAACGGGCGAGAAATTAGAATGAATACGGCATAAATAATAAAGAAATAACTGGCTGCCGATACTAAGCCTAAACCCTTTGCATACAAAGGTAAAAAGGCTGAAATACCTGAATAGGCACATGCTAAAATGAATGTTGCAAAGGCAAATGGTGCAGCCTTTTTATCAAATAGGTCATTCCACGAAAATTCACCTTTCTCTGACGAACTATTTACTCCTGAGTCTTGAGGAATTCGTATGACCAGAGCAAGAACAATATTTACAGCCGAAATAACCATACAAGTGATGAAAGCGATATTGTAAGCATCTATATTTGCAAAATTAAGCCCAATATATGGTCCAAACACCATAGCCAGGCACATAGCTAATGAGAAATAGCTTAATCCTTCTCCACGTCTTGAAGCTGGAATGAGTTCAGCACAGATCGTTCCTTTCACCGTGGTGATAATGCCAAACGTTATCCCATGGAGAACACGCAAAATGAGTAATACCCCAATATTTGTAGCGAAAGGATAAAGCATCGTGGCAATGAAAAAAGCAACAGCCGAATAAATGAGAATCTTTTTCTGAGAATATTTGCTCACCCACTCTCCCGCAAAAGGGCGAATAAGAATAGCTGCCAATAAAAATACGGTAAACACTAAGCCAACTTTATCCGTGCCTAAATGAAGAGTGCCTACCAGATACAACGGGAGAACTGTAATTAATACATAAAAGGCTAAAAAAATAAAAAAGCTAATGCCCGTTATGCTAATAAAGTCCTTAGTCCATAACTTTTCTTTGTTCAAACTTAATCACTCCAACTACAATTTATTTTACACAACTTTTTTATTATACGCCTTTCAACTATGCACAGCTAATTGTCTTTTGCATAGTTTTAATGCATAATTGTAATATACGATTAACTTTCAGGAGTAATTATAATGGATTGGCATCAGCTTAAATATTTTCAAACACTGGCAAATCTATGTAGTTTTACAAAGGCCTCCGTAGAATTAGTTCTTTCACAACCTGCCCTAAGTCGGTCGATCTCCCGACTGGAAGAAGAGGTAGGGGTTCCATTGTTTGAACGAAAAAGTCGTGGTGTAGCCTTAAACCGGTATGGGGAAATTTTTCTAAAACATGCAAATCGAGCTTTGTGGGAAATAGCCGAAGCAAAGCAAGAAATCAGCAATATGGTAGATCCCTTTCACGGCACCCTCTTACTTGGGTTCATTCAGCCGCTAGGATCAAGTTTTGTACCCAATTTGATTAGCGCATTTCAAAAACAGGTACCTGGAATACGATTCCAATTAACCCAAGATACTACGAAGAAAATCGTGAGCCAGATAGAATCTGCAGAAGTAGATATCGGCTTCTGTTCGACGCAAGAACCTATCGAAACTATAAGTTCTTTCCTCATTATGAACCAAGAGTTATTTCTAATTGTTCACAAAGACCACCGACTTGCTGACAGAAAGCAAGTCGATTTGTGTGAGGTAGCCAGTGATCCATTTGTACTATATAAACCTGAAACTGCACTGCATGATGTGATTGAGAAGCTTTGCCTTGACGCTGGGTTCCAACCGATAATGTCTTTCGAAGCTTTTGAAGAGAGGACCGTCGCTGGACTTGTCGGAGCGAAGTTTGGCGTTGCACTTATTCCATTTATGCCAGGACTTGATCTGGAAAAAGTTTCACTGATTCGCGTCTGTAAACCTCATTGCATCATCGGAATTCAAATGGTTTGGAGAACGGATGGATACATGTCGCCTGCCGTAACACAATTTAAGTCCTTTGTAGAAAACAGTGATCTATCTAAACACATATAAAAGAGCTAACTAAAAAAACAACCACCCTAAGTGAACTTAAGGTGGTTGTTTCAATGTTCCCATCGTTCTATCGTTTCAGTGCTGCCAAATCAAACTCTGGCACTAGCCCTTCTTGCATGGCTCGACTAAGTAAGGCAGTTATTGCCTCATACCCTTTTTCGCCAAGATTCTCGGAAAACTCATTCACATAAAGATTGATATGTGCGTTTGCTACCTCACTGGACAACTCTTGAGCATGTTGAAGTATATATTCCTGGGACGCCTTTGGATTTGCCCAAGCATAGTTAAGTGAAGCCCTAATCCAAGCTGAGACGGTACCCAAATCCATAGAACGACGAGCAATAATCGCGCCCAGGGGAATCGGCAAATGGGTATCAGACTCCCACCAGCTTCCTAAATCGGCTAAGAGCCTTAGATCATACGCCGGGTAAGTGAAGCGTGCCTCGTGAATTACAAGCCCCGCGTCGATTGCCCCATCGCGTACCGCTGGCATAATCTCTTGGAAGGGCATCACCACAATTTCACCTACGCCTCCTGGCACCTGTTGAGCTGCCCACAGCCTAAATAGCAAGTAGGCGGTGGATCGTTCACTAGGTACAGCCACCCGTCGTCCAGCCAGTACCGCCGGTCCCTTATCCGCAGCTACTTTATTTGAGGTCAATACCAGGGGGCCACAGCCTCTACCCAACGCGCCCCCACAAGGTAGCAACGCATAGTCTGATAACACCCATGGTAGTGCCGCGTACGAAATTTTCACCACATCCGGCCCGCTCGAGCTGGCTGCCAAACCATTCGTGATATCGATATCTGCATAGGTTACGTCAAGCTTTGGTGCCCCGGGAATGAGTCCGTGTACCCAAGCGTGGAAAATAAACGTGTCATTAGGACAAGGTGAAAACGCAATTTTCATAGCAAATCCTCCAATACTGAGAAAGTTTTTTCCAAGACGTCCAAAGCCTCTTTAATACGCCACGCGTTCTTATCACGTGGTCCGACCTGGTTTGAGATAGCCCGAATTTCCAAAGCAGGCACTCCATAAATATAGGCAGCAAGAGCGACTCCATACCCTTCCATCCCCTCGGCGGCAACGCCTGGCACCCGCCTGGACCTTTCTGCAGCACTGACAGCCGTACCAGTCGCCGTAGATACCGTGATTATTGGACCGTTAATAACTGGCAGCTTCGCCGCACGCAAAGCACCGGTCACCCGATTCAATAGGTTAATATCTACCTGAACCTTGGTGGAACCAAAGCCTAGCTCATCAAAACTACTAAACCCCTCCGGGGTCTCCACCCCTAGGTCTGCAGCAACAATTTCATCTGCGACCACGAGGGTTCCGACCTCCGCTCTGTCAGAAAAGCCCCCAGCGATACCCGTACTTATAACCAATCCGTATACATTTGTCGCCAATACCTTCGCTGTGTTCGCTGCGGCAGCCACGGGACCTACACCCGCCACCAAGACATCGATTGTTTGATTAGTCTGTAACCCACGCAGCACAGCATCCTTTTCTGCTGACACAGCAGTTACGATGAGAATGCGGTTTTTATCGGAAAGCATATTATTGTCCCCCATTCCACCGCTTAACTCCAGCATACTCAATTCCAAATTGGTCCAGTATTTTCATAACATGATGATTTATCAAGTCTTCTATACTCTGAGGATGATTATAAAAAGCCGGCATTGGCGGAACCATTTTAACCCCAATTCTTGATAACTTCAGCATATTTTCTATATGGATAGGGCTTAGCGGAGTCTCTCTAGGACTCAATATTAGGCTTCTTCCTTCTTTGATCATTACCCCCGCTGTTCTTGAAATGAGATTATCATCATACCCATGAGCTATTGAACTTAGTGTTTTCATACTACAAGGCACAATAACCATGCCATCCGTAATAAAGGATCCGCTCGAGATTTTTGCCCCTAAGTTCTTATTCTCATAGACCACAGTCGCTAAACTCTCTATATCCTCTAAGGAATCATTCGTTTCTATTTCCAAATTCTCCTTAGCCCAGTCACTCATTATAAGATGAGTCTTCACCATACCTGTGTCTTTTAAGGTTCTCAGCAAATTCATCGCGTATATTGTTCCCGTTGCCCCAGTAACCCCAACAACAATTTCCATGTTTCATCTCCTTCCCGTATGAATCGTTTATTTCCTCATCTATTACCCACATCCGCTGAAGATGACTTATTCTTCGATATAGGGTAACGGCAATAGTTATATTATATCCCTATTGCCGTTTTTCCTCTATATCCGGAACATCTTTATAATAACTGCTTAAAGAAATGCCTGTTTTTGAATAATGCTTGTGATAACAATATACATAGCTAGAAGTTCAAATCGAACTTCTAGCTAATCAAATACTCTCAACTTTTCTCGTAAAGCAACATTGAGGTTATAGTGAATAGCCTAGTCTATACGCAAACACCCACTTGCCGCTTTCGTAATTTCTTCAACCCAATGAAGTAATTCTAACAAATATCCTTTATTTGAACCTGCATAATTTTGTTCGGTTTCAATGCTGTCATGAATTAACTTCATTAGTACAGTTGTCTCTAGATAAATGGATGGCGCAACTAAAGCCTTTGGATCCATAATTAACGAGAGTAAATAAAAGCTTTGCGACAAAAGCTTTGTAAGATCACGCTCAAGTCCAGCTGAAAATGGTCTTATCCATCCTTTTCTGAGTGCTAGGATCTGTTCTACTGCGAAGCTCATACGTTCTAAACGATTCATCGGCTCTACATAAACTAATCTAAACGTTTCGTCGACTTTCCCCCACAAATTCACTCTTCGAGATAGGGTTACTAACTTTTTAGAGTGTTTTATGCTTTCCTTTAGATCTTGGATTGCCTCTTTATCAACCGACTTTTCGGAATCAAGGAGCGCCCGGAAAGCTAACCTGTAAATTTTGATCACCTGATCACGTGACTTATCGAAAGCATTTTCAACCTCATCTTTGTACTTTGGAGGGAAAACGAGCCAATTAACCAAAAAGGCAATGAGAATACCAAGGGCAGTATCTGCTAAACGGTTGAATGCATAATTCAAAGGGTCTCCCTCTATGTTAAGTGTGATCGCGATAAAAACAATACTTGCTATATTCATGGCTTCGTTCCAACGCATATGGTTGAGTACAACAAACGTGACGACAACCCCGAGTCCAATCCATAACGGATTATTGATAGCAACTAAGGCAAAAAGATATCCGAACGCCGCTCCTACTAAGGTGCCTTTTAATCGGTTCACACCCTGTTTAAAAGAATCAGCCAGGGTTGCTTGTAAAGCAATTACAGCTGCGATTGCGGAGTAAAACGGATATTCCAAATGCAGGAGATGCGCAATAAGGACACATAAACAAACGGCAATTCCTGTTTTTACAATTCGCCAACCAAACTTCATATTTTTCCTCCCTCTACTAAAAATGGCAATAGGTATATTATACCCTCTATCGCCGTTTTGCCATTACCTCAATGTTAATAACCTTATGTAGTTGGATTCCCATCTGTAACCAGCGTTCTGGATAACGATTTATTTGTCCAATTCATTCTACTCCGAAAGTGCACCTCCATCGTCCTTCTCAAAAGTAATGGAACGTCTAAGTTTAAAGCTAAAAGCCTTGAGGTTTGTACAAAAGTGTGTACCTCAAGGCTTTTATCATTTATTTTATAAAAATTGGTGGTTTAGATTGACAAGGCGTAGCATACTTTTCCAATCCTACGCCAGAAAAATGTTTCCATTGTGAAAACCTATGAACCGTTGGCTGGAGTTAAGTTGGCAAATCAAGCTTCTTTATACTATCTTTTGGCCAGAAAAATTGTTTAAGTTTTCCCTTCAGTCTGTTAAAGCCTAAAAAGAGAATTGGAATAATAATTAAAGTAAAAACAGTCGATGAAATTAGGCCTCCGATTAAGACCCAGGCCATGCCTACCCGTTGTTCCGACCCTTCACTGATGGCCAAGGCAGTGGGCAACATCCCGAAAATCATGGTCAGGGAAGTCATGGCAATTGGCCGGAGACGGGTCAAACCGGCTTCAATAACTGCATCCCGAGGGGTTTTGCCCCGCTCAATGAGAGTCAATGTATAATCCAGCAGCAATGTTCCGTTCTTGGCTACTAGCCCATCCATCATGATAAATCCAATCATTGAGTATAGATTGAGGGTATTCTTGGTGATGGCCAACGCAATTAAAGCACCAATGAAACCTAGCGGTAAAGAGAATAAGCGAATGAAAGGTGTTAAAAATGATTCATACAAAACTACCAAAACCATATAAACTAGAGTAATGGAAAGCAGCATGGCTGAAATCATTTGCGTGAAGGTATCATTCATGGACTGGGCCTGGCCGGAAAACCGGACGGTATACATGGGATCAATGCCTGCAGCCTTAATCTTCGCATTGACCTCACTCGTAAACTCTTGAAGGGGACGACCATTTAGATTGCAGGAAACAGTAATAGTTCTCTGCTTATCCTCCCGGCGGATAGATCTAGGACCCACACTTTGCTTGAAATCCACCAGATTGCCCAGGGCGATGGTCTGTCCTCCTGAATTGATGGGAATCCGGCGTAAATCCTCAACGGGTATCTTATTGCCGTCTTTAAAGCGGACGTTGATATTTATGTCCAGACCCTGGTCCACAAATGTTCCGGCTGTGGCTCCAGTGATTCCCGTCTGCAATGACTTGTTGACATCCGCCATGGCTACTCCGAAGTATTTAACCCGATCCCGGTTGATGACAGCTTCAATTTGGGGCTGACCAACCCGCCAATTGCTGTTCACATCCTTGGACCCCTGAGTCTGGTTAAGGATATCTACGACTTGATTCGATATTGCTACGAGCTTGTCATTATCCGGACCCAATACCTGAATTTGGACGTTGCCGCCGCCACCGCCTGGGCCGCCGCCCATGCCAGGCATTCCTGCAATTGAGGCACTGGCCACGCTTATTCTAACGGTACCAGGAGGAAACTGTTTCATGGACCAAGCACGTGCCTCGTCAGAAACCTGAACAACGGTACGTTTTCTAGCCTTTTTGTCCTTCAGCTGCACATTGACCGATCCCGAGTTGGATGATGCTCTCGATCGGTAATTATCCAATTCCGGAATAGCTTTTACATACTGTTCAATCTTAAGCAGACCCGCATCAGTCTGTTCAAAAGGAGTACCTACGGGAAGCTCCAAGTTAATGGAAAAGCTTCCTTCATCCGATTGGGGCATGTATTCAATGCCCACCACCTGAAGAGGAATAAGGCTTACTGACCCTATAAACACAAGTAAAGCAACAGCTAAAATCTTCTTTGGATGCCTCAATGCCCCACGCAAGGTTTTTTCGTAAAAATCTTTAATCTTGAAACCCAAGGCGTCTACGTAGTCGAACATACGGAAGTGTTTTTTGTTTAAACCCGTCTTGTAAAACTTTGAAGATAACATCGGGGTTACAGTAAATGAAACAAAGAGAGAAAAAAGAGTGGCAAAAACGACCGTTAAACCAAACTGTCGGAAAAACTGTCCCACCATGCCATTCATGAAAGCAATCGGTAAAAAGACCACCACATCGCACAGGGTAATGGCAATGGCGGCCATGCCAATTTCCATCCGACCTTCCAAAGCGGCTTTTTCCGAGGATTTTCCCATATGCATGTGCCGGTGGATGTTTTCCAATACAACAATAGAGTCGTCAACTAGAATCCCGATACATAGGGCCATGGCCATCAGAGACATGATATTGAAAGTAAATCCGGCCACGTATATAGCAAAAAGGGTGGCCACCAGGGAGGTTGGGATGGCGATGAGAACTGTAACCATGGAGCGCCGCTCTTTCAAGAAGAAGTACAGAGCCAAGGCTACGGTGAACATGCCTTCAAAAATGCTTTCCATCGTATTATTTAAGGATTTATTCACATAGGCAGAGGCGTCATAGGAAACATAAAAGTTATAATCAGGGTAATCTTTTTTCAACTGCTCGATTTCCTGTCTTAAACCTGCTCCGACTTTAACCACGCTGGCATCGCTCTGCTTGAAAACTTGAATCCCAACCTGGTCCTCTCCGTTAATACGATTGCTGGACTGGACACTACTGATCTGCCGATTAACTGTGGCGATATTTTTTAATGGAACAGTCCCACCGGCGGAAGTGGCTATGGTCAGGTTGGCGATCTCATCAACACTCTTAAACTCACCCGTAACCGTCAGATCATAATCCTTTTCCAGATTCAACTTGCCGGCGGGTGAGTTGGTGTTTTCGGCCCCAATCTTACTGATTATGCTATTGAGGGAAACCCCATAGTATACGAGCTTATCCTTGTCGACTTCTACGGCGATTTCTTCCTGTCTACCTCCGGAAATGGAGACATCAGCTACTCCAGTAATCGTTTGCAGGCGATCCTTGATCGTATTAGTGGCCATATTGTACGTCGTGACCTTAGAGTAGGATGAACTCATCCCCAGAAACATCACAGGCTGGTCATTGATGTCCCGCTTTTCGACCTGGATATTCTTGACACTATCAGGCAAGTGGTCTTTAATGCTCTCTATTTTCTTGCTAACATCCATGGTGGCTTGATCAACATTGGCACTGAGGTCAAACTGCAGAACAACAAAACCCGAGCCTTGATTACACGTGGAGCTTAACGTTTTTAATTTGGAGGTGGAAGAAATAACATCCTCTATCGGTTTAATTACCTGTTTCTCAACCTCTTCGGCGCTAGCTCCCGGGTAGTCTGCCTGTACAGTGATAACAGGTGTATTTATGGCGGGAAGCAAATCTACCCCAATGCGGTTATAGCTGTAGAGTCCGAGAACCACAAAGAACATGATAATCATGGTGATCCCGGCGGGACGTTTGATAGAAAATCCAGTAATATTCATGGTATTATATCCTACTTCCCTTCAGCTTTAATGCTTACAGACTTACCGTCCTTTAGGGTTTGTAACCCGCTGGTTATTAGGATATCCCCCGAATTAAGCCCCTCAGTGATTTCCACCATTCCATTCAAGTCTATCCCTGTCTTGACAGGGCGCTCCGCTGCTTTGTCCACGTTAACTACGTAGACTACTTTTTTGTCGCCCTTATCAACTATGGCAGCTTTCGGAACGGAGATTACCGCCTCCAGCCTGTTATACTTCAGTTTTATCTCGGCAAACATTCCTGGTTTTAATACCCGTTTCTGATTATCAACCTCCACCCACATAGGATAGGTTTTATCTTTATCACTAGCGTAGGGGCTAATCTTGGCTACGATTCCCTTGTATGTTTGATTGGATATGGCAGGAACAACAATATCGACTGCCTGCCCGACCTTAACGTAATTAACCTCGTCTTCCATTAAGCTGGCGTTAACTAGCACTTTATCTATATTTACTATGGTATATGCCGCCGTACTGCTTGAAACGGTTTCTCCCAAGCCGACATTTTTTGCGGTTACGATTCCATTAATAGGGGACCTAACCTGGGCGTTAGCTAGGTCGTTTTCGTTCTGCTGCATGGTAAGAAGATAAGTATTATATGTATTTAGAGCTGTATCGAATTCAGATTTTGAAATAGCTCCGGAATCCAAAAGCGTTTTCTTCTGGTCCGAATTGCGCTTGGCGTCATCAAGCAGAATGCGTGTTTTTTCAATTTGAAGGGCTGAATCACTGCTTTCCAGTGCCATCAGAACTTCTCCGGCGCTAACTTCCTGTCCCACATCCTTTTGAACTGATTCAACCCGACCAGCTGATTTAGGCGACACTGTAATCTCTTCACTGGGAAGAATCTTCCCGACGACGGATATGGTATTGGTTAAAGCTGATTTATTCACTTTAATAACTGAAACACTCTGGGCCTGACCCTGTCCGTTGGCATTTGCTTGGGTAGGCTGGCTTGTAGCTGTAGATTTATTACAACCAACAATATTAATTAATAGCATGAAAATTAGGACTAATAATAGGATTATTTTCCTCACGACAGCAATCACCTCTCCTTATTCATATATACCGAAATAAAGTTTATTCTAAAATTCACCTCCAATCAAGGCCCAAATATCCAGTATTATTTAAGCACATAACTTTTCAGGTTAATCTTATACTCTAATCCTTTAAACTACCTTTAGAAATAGCGAAACTATCTCTAACCGATTCCAGGGAAGCCTTCTCACTGGTATCCCGACATAACGGAAAATGTAAAGAATTTGCACATATTGTAATGCTACAAAAAGAGCCCCAAAGGACTCTCTTATCGCCTATGTATGGCGGAGGCAAACTTACATTGCTGGAAACCCAACATTGAAGCAGTGATTCCTGTTCAATTGACCTGTTAAAATTTGTTATTTTGCTATGAATTTAGCAGTTCTAATATATTGCTCTAACTATATTTAGACAGTTGATCAAGTTTGTAATTACCGGAACGAAAAGTACAAATGAAGAGGGTAATTAAGGGCTACAATATTTCGCAAATAGCCAGCATTCTATCGATAAGGACGCTGGGCTATGATCTGGCATTTATTAAGGTTTTTCCAGTTGCTTGGCTGTGGTAAGCTCATCCAGCCACTGGTTTCCATTGTACCGCATTAAGGATAGATCATTAACCACTACACTTCGCACCCGGACCGTTTCCAGTTCACCATCCCCAGTTTTATAGCGATCATATCCGCCCAGAGCATTGATCACATAATAACGCCCACCTTCTTCTCCCACGTAAAGCATCTCATGACCGGAAAAGTATAGTACAGCTCCCGGCATGATCTGATTCATAAGGGTCGCTCTCTCAACTCGATCATGATTATTAAAGCTAATCGTCTTCCCAGTAGAAATCTCTTGGGCATCGGTATTGCGTGCCAGTCGGAAACCAAAACAGCGATATAACTCCATGACCAGTGAAGAACAATCACGGCCATTCAGCATACCTCCCCAGCAATAACGATCTCCTTGCATTTTGAAGGCCTGGCGAATGATATTAGCCCGAGTATAAGGTAAATAACCTTCAGCAACTTCATTGGAGATAGGTAGTGCTGCAATTTTAAATACTAGTTGACCAACCGCATTCCGAGTCGGTATTTTTATCAGATAATTTCCATGGGCTACGCGCATATCCAGAGCAACGCTAGACTCAGTCGCACCTACCAGGGGCAGTTTGCACCCCATGCTAAACTCCAACTCAGAAATCTCCGGGGCAAGTGGATTGGCATCAAGTTTGAGATGATTGGCAGTTACCACCAAAAATTCCTTCTCTTCTTGGTATTCAAGCCAAGTTTCTCGATCACTGATAGCCACATCTGCAACCGGTAACCAGCCTGCATAATTATATATTTGCACAAAATACCATTGCTGGTCCGCACTGTGATGCAAAATCAGAAGAGGTTCCGCTGCTAAAACCGAACTGTCCTGGAAAAGATCAAATCCAGGATCGCCTGGCTCATCTCCAATTATGTTGTCAGTCGGGAAAGTTTTTAGGTTAGAGCGCCTTACTGTAAAACCATATTTAACTTGATTTGTCTCTTCAATACTATCTAAGCTAATCTGCTTTTGGAGTTCAGTCCAGAACCCAGGCTCTACCGCTTGATCCCCTATGTAAGATGGCTCATCCGGAAAAGATCGGTCTAATAACTGGCATAATTGAGCACGGGAGAGTGATTCCGAATAAGTCTTTAAATCTAAGACTGATCCAGGAACATCTCGCTGTATATCTTGATTGAAATTATCAATTTCCTCAACAGACATTATAATCTTATCAGGATTCGGTAATTGTTTGATCCAATAATCTGCACGAAGCATTTCATTATGGACATTAGGCATCTTGCTAAATTCATAGGCAGCCACCGGTCTGATAGTCCCGTTGATAGCGATGACTATGCATATGAGCATAAAGAGTTTAACTACATATTTATACATTTATTTGCCCCTCCTCCAGTTTTATGGTTATTCTCTATATCTTTACAAGTATCCTCCTTAACTTTCGAGAAAATATCATCCTAATAAATTGTCTTCTAAAGAAAATAGCCCTAGGAGCTAATCCTAGAGCAGTGGTGACAGGGCGATAACCCTTGTGGATCTAGTTAAGGTAGGTAATGGATGATTCCCATTTGGAAACCACGTAACTAATATTGGTGACGGTGATAACAGAAATTTCTTACCAAAATGCAAAAAAGGCCTTGAGGCCGTACAACTTTATGTACCTCAAGGCTTTCGTCATTTATTGTAGCTTAACTCATTTCTTTTCCAACTACAGAACGATATCTTTTCCGTTACAGGCCGTTTCCCGACCTTTGAGTTAGCTAGATTCCCTAACTTTGGAACCATAACCTTTCCTTTAGAACAAAAAGGAAGCATAACATTTCCTACAGGATTTCCCTTTCCTTCCTTGAACGTATCTTTGACTTAACCATGTAGATGGGTTAAGCCAGAAGAAGAGCGGTTAAATCGAAAGCCCATTACTTCGTAGAATCTACGGGTATCTTTCATTTACCACTCTTCTTCTTGAAATCGATGGCCTCAAGGGTTTTGCGCTTAACCCCTTGTGTGTCCATTCTACCAAGAACTTCGACTTAAGAAAAGTGAAAAATGATAACGATATAGCACTTTTAAGCACTCCACGTGACCTGTCTCTGAGACATAAATCTCCTTAAAACCTTCAATGAAGTAACACCTACGTGCCCTGTCACGTTAATAAATTTCTATATGGGGAACTGCCGTTACCCAGGTGTTGAGGTAGTAAATTCAGAGGTACTGGCGTTTTTATATATAAACCTTTTGAGTAACCTCTCTACCTTCTCAGTCTACATGAAAATTAAGGGCTTGGTTTAACGCTTGCTTCTGTTATTTAACTAATTGCATTATTTGTGACATCGCATATACCAGCCAACATCCAGCAACTTATTAGTTACTGTATCTTAACCTCTTTCAACTGCCTTTTCTCCAATTTTCTTAAATATTGAATTGAGCTTACCTTTATTTATGTTTTCTACTGCAGTAAAGGCTTTAATTTCCTCAAAGTACTTCTCTATCAACTGGTCGTAAAGCTCGGCCTCCAGATAGGTTGTGATTCTCAGATCACGTCTTTCAAGGGGTCTTTCAGCTAGAGCAGCAGTCGTTCAATGATAAGGCCATTCCTCATCTAGTTCAAATGCTAAATGAATACCAGCTGAAACATCACTAACATGAGTGAAGAAGTTTTAGAAATGGAGATCAAACTAAAGGAAATCAAGCAACAAATAGCCAATGTCATAACAGCTATTGAAAATGGTTTATATCACGAATTCTTCAAGACCCGCATGACTGATCTAGAACAAGAAAAACAGTCCTTGGAGATATCCATCCAGCAGCTGAGCATTAGGAACACAGCGGTTGAAGTAACAGAGGAAAAGCTACGGAATATGTTCAAGATGTTTAAGCAATTCGTAACTGAGAAAACATCCCAGAATGCAAGAAGTTTATCGACAGCTACGTCGATAAAGTCATCGTTTATTAAGACCACCTTGAAGTAACATTCAAGGTGGTCTTTTCTTTTGAGCAGAAAAATAACATTACTCATTTGAAACATCTGTAGAAATAACCGATCTTACTAAGACTTACAGGAACGCCGCTGGACAATAAATGGTATCCCCTTTTGGAAACAACGTAACTAATATTGGTGACGGTCTGATGAAAGTTTATTGCTGAAATGCAAAAAAGCCTTGAGGCCGTACAACTTCATGTACCTCAAGGCTTCTGTTATGTATCTCCACCAAATTCGAGAGTTTAGATGTCTAATGACTCAATAATTGATACAAATTAATTATATGTTCCCTTGTTCTCAAAGGGGGTGCATTTTTCAGGGGGGTGCAAATATGGAGCGATTTATCACTTGGTGGAATTATTTTTTCCTATTAAAATCAGATGGTGATTCATATTAAAAAAAGTAAAAGCCAGAGTGTCAAAATTTCTGGCCTTTACTATTCTGATATTCTAATTATTTGGCAAGCAATCCAAATTCATCAAATGGCCAGTACCTAAACACTTCTCTTCCAATAACGTTTTTAGTCGGCAATACTCCCCAGATATGACTATCAAGACTGTTATTTCGATTATCACCCAATACAAAGTACGAATTTGCAGAAACTAATAATGGCCCATAATTATAATCCGGTTTTGCCATTTCATAAGGCTCTGTTAAGGCTTTGCTATTAATATATACTTGCCCATCTTTAATTTGTACAATATCTCCCGGCAAACCAATAACTCTTTTTATCCACGGCCCACCAGTTGGATTACTTACATTTTTAGGCGGGTTAAAAACTATAATATCTCCTCTATTTATCCCCGAAAATTTATAGTATATTTTGTCAACTATTACTCTATCTTGTAATTGAATAGTAGGTAACATCGAACCTGATGGAATAGTCATTGCCTCAACAATAGTACTCCGTAATCCCCATGATAGTACGAACGCAAAAATTAAGATCTCTAGCGTCTCAAACAAAAACTTATAAATACTTCTTGATTTATTGACCATTTTTTCTCCTTTAACTAAGTGAACTCACCTCATAATGTAATCAACGGGGTGCATTTATTACTTTGCTTCGTCGGCTTTCATACCATGTTTTTTTACGACTGAGTAATTATTTCTTTCTGATTTTTCGATATAAAATCCCGAGAATATATCTGGCTGCAATCACTACGACCAAAGTTAATACCCACGTTTCCCCACTTGATAAATTCACTTTAAGCACTCCTTTTATTTGACATTAAAATAAACAATTATTCTTCAAGAAAAATCCTATTGTTCAAGAAAATCCGTAACTACTTTTAAAAAGCGTTCGGGTTCTTCTGCTGGAGGAATATGACCAGAATTCTCAAATTCTACAAAAGACGCATGTGGCAAAAGTATAGCTATTTCTCTTCCTCTTTCTGGCGGATTAAGACCGTCATACTTTCCACTAATAACAAGTGTTTCAGCAATTACATAAGGCAATTGTTGACGAAAATCAAACGCTTCCAATGCTTTGCTGGCAGCTTCTTGTTGCTCAGAAGTTAATATTGTTTCATATTGACCTATTTCCGTTATTCTTTTTTGTATTGCAGAAAAATTATGATAGATATGCTTTGATAAAAATTGCATCTGTTCTTCTCCGCCTAATCCCTTTAATTCATCTTTATGACGAGCCAAAAGTTCCTTCATTGATGTGGTTTTTCCATTTGACTTTGGAACCACAAGGATTAGTTTATCAACTCTTTCTGGATGGGTTACAGCTACTCCCTGCGCAATATAGCTTCCCATTGATACACCAAGGATACTTGCCCGCTCTATTTTTAAATGATCTAGCAGGGAAATAACATCTTTAACATGGTCATCCAACGTGTACTGTAAAGGTTTATCGGATTTTCCATGTCCTCGTGAATCTAAGGCGATCACACGATAATTTTTCTGTAAATTTCAATTTCAATTTTAAACATTTCAGAATTACTTGTTAATCCATGAAGCATAATAAGCGGTCTGCCATTTCCCTTGTCGACATAGTGCAGATTAATACAGTTAGAAATAAAATACATTAAAGCACCTCCAATAGGGCGTTCTAGTTTTTGAGCCCTTTCCCGAACAAGACGTAAAATGCAAAATGGTAATTCTCAGCTCTGAAATAGCTATTTAATTTTCGGAACAATCACTTTTGCAAATAATATCAAAGCTGCAATTATTGCAATGCTTATTAAATTATTTACCGCGAGAAAGGCACTAGTTGGTAATATTAACGCCGTTACAATGTGTGTCAACGCTCCAATTAAAGATACTCCACCAAACAATGCAGTCATAATTGTCAGTTTCTTAAGCATTAACGGATTGTTAAAATGCTCATTGTTTTGACGCCTGAAAGTGCCAACCATTATAACTAACAATGGTCTTCCTACCAGAACTGATCCAAGAAACACTAAGCCAATCAATCCGAATATTGCGGGTTGAATAAGCTTAAGTGGCAATGCACTGCCACCTGAGAGATAAGTTACTATTAACGCTATTGCTAAAATAGTAATACTCACAAATCCAATCCAATCAAATCGGCGATGACTTACCCACTGAACTATAGTCTTTATAGTAGGAATGATAGCCGATATGGCAAGAGGAATGGTGTCATTAGTAAAATGTGGACGTAAAACTACGTATAATAACCAAGGTAGGATCAAGTTTATTATTAAATTGGGAATTAGTTTCTTTTGTGCATGCCTAATGCGTTGATTTCTATCCTCGACTGAGTACATTTCATCTACTTCCTTTAAAGTTTATTTCTTTTGTACTTTATTTTTACAACAAATATGTTTTAGTATGTCTCTGCCTGTGGAATGAAAAACAAAAATAGAAATTAGTTCTGTAGATAGAGTGCCTCTGGGGGCACTAGTTTAAATAATTTTTAGTTTAATAAGCAGAAAATGGATATATTTGGCTTATGGTTTTAACATACGCATGATAATTTCGGTATATGGATAATATTTTTCAAAATATTCCAGTTGATCTAGTGCAAACCTTGTTAGGCTTTCAATACAAGTGATTATCATTAGTGCCAACTTAGAAGGATTGTCCAGCGCAAACTCACCGCTGTTTTGACCTTCAACAATCAACTGAGTGATAACATCACGCAGAGATTGAAATCGTTTCTTCATTAATTCTTGAAGGTCTTTTACCTCCGAATCTTCACTCGGTAGATTTTGAAGTATCCTTCGCATGATTTCGTGGTTATTACCTGTCGACGGAACATCCATCGCCAGTTTAACGGTAATTCCAATTGTTTTGATGGATTCGTGCCTGTATTTGATTATTCTTGTAATTAGCGTTTCCAGACGTTGAGTAGGTGTTCCTTCAGATTTAAGGACTGTCTCAAACGATAACGAATCAGATTGAATGGCTTTTGCCATGAGTTCGCTAAATATGGCTTCCTTGTTTGAAAAATAATGATAAATTAGTCCCTGACTCACTTTAGAGGCAGCTGCAATATCCGCTACGGTGCTAGCCCAACCCTTTCGAGCAAAGACTCCTTTAGCTGCTTCTAAAATACTTGCACGTTGTGAATCCCGAATGCGTTGATTTTCCATTTTATTACGTGGCATTATAATCACCTTTTTCATTGACTTATTTATTCATTCAATAAATAAGTCATAGCATTTCCTTATAATCTTGTCAAATATAGAGGCGAAAACTTTACAGACAAATTATGGTATCATAAATTTTATTAATTCTTTTAGTTTGTACATTATTTTCTGTTTAATCACAAAAGAGGTCTTTAGAAACATTGAAGCTAAATTAAAGTAAATGTAAGATAAAATCTCACGATTTAAAGACTCATGACGGATACAAATGCTATTTTCGGAAATATTGAAACAATGTAGATGATTAAAGGTTAGCATAATTCCTAATCAGCTTGATGATATAAAAAGTAACAGGTGAACAGGATGGCTAGCCTTCGTAATTTGAGGCAAAAAGATTTGATTAAAGCCGGTATCACTGCTTCAGTTCCAATACGTGTTACAGAAAACGGATGGCCTGCAGGAAAGAACCCTGTTGCCAATATAGAAAGGTCTTTCGAACAACAAACGAAGATTCTGGAAACAATTATCCGAAAGATTTGTAATTTGCGCCATGAGCTTAATATTTCTCATTATGAGCTTTTTGGACTCCGGGATGCAGACAGTTCCAAAGAGGAGCTTTTCCATCAATATGGTATCATGAGGGATGATTATTCACCAAAACCGGCTTATTTTACCTTTAGGAATTTAATAAATGAGCTTAGCGTTTAAACCACAAAAAAAAAACCGCAAGGTAGACATTAAACTGACCACCTTACGGGTTCTTTTTCTGTGATAAATATTACGCTTCAATTACCATACCATCCCTAAAAGTAAACTGGATATCATGGAAGCATAGACCGTGACTTTATCCATCACCGCAAACCAAAGAGTTTCGTCAAACTCTATCAAAACAGAATCCTGCCGTAGCAACGTAGCAAGAAAGGCATCCAGTTGCTCTCTCTTCACCCGACGGGCTTGACGAAGCTCCTCAATTTTTTCAAGTGTATTTTTGGCTTTCTCGTATCGTGCCACAAGCCCATTATAGCGTTGTTGGTATTCAACCTGATCGATAACCGAGCGGGCATTCTCATCTACACATTGGTGAATCAGCTCTGTAACCACCGCAATCTCGCTTTGCAGGTTTTCAGCTTCAGAATTCAAGGCGGCATTGTCTGTCAATACCTGCTTGATCATTTCACAGTTTTCCATGATTTCATACTTGTTTGTTATCAGTTGGTTAAAGGCATTTAAAAATAACTGCTTAAGGGTGGCTTCATCGAAGTGTGGTGTTCCGCATTTTTCGGAACCTTTGAACTTATAGTTGCATTGCAAAATCGTGCGGCGGTATTTGCTGGTGGAGTGCCACACCTTTGATCCATAGAAATGGCCGCACTCACCGCAAACTAGTTTACTTGAGAAACAGCTGGCCCCACTGTGGTGCCCGCCTTTTTCTTTACGGCGTTTCATCTCAAATTGAACTATATCGAATATTTCGGGTTCGATAACCGCTGGATGACTGTTCTCAACATAATACTGAGGAATCTCGCCCTCATTGACTTTTTTCTTTTTGGTGAGAAAGTCCACTGTGAATGTCTTTTGCAACATTGCATCGCCTTTGTATTTTTCGTTGGTGAGAATACTCTCAACCGTGCTGACCGGCCATTTTACTTTACCGGATGGTGTTGGCACTCCGCTTTGTGTGAGGTGTTTTGCAATACCTGATTGCGTCTTGCCTTCAAGGAAAAGCCGATAAATCAACCGAACGGTGACGGCTTCCGATTCCACAATCCTCGGCAAACCATCCTTGCCCTTTTCGTAACCAAGGAATTGTCCATATGGCAAGCTGACCTTCCCATCTGCAAATCGCTTTCTTTGACCCCAAGTAACATTTTCAGAGATGCTTCGGCTTTCCTCCTGCATCGTCTATGGGAACATAAACCAAAAAACTTCAATGAAGTAACACCAACGTGCCCTGTCTATGAGACATAGATGTACTCTAGAACTTACTATGAGGTAACACATACGTTCCTTGTCATCCCAATAGAGCTATATAAGAGGGACGAGGTACCTGTCCCCTCGTCCTGTTCGTTGGTACCTTGTCCCGTTTACTATTCTATCTGAAAGCCCCCATGCTGTCATAAATAATGCCCATAAATAAATGGGATGTCCCCAAAGACATCCCATTTATTATGGAGTACACTATTGAACCATGTTAACTTTTTCTCCTTCATTTAAGAAGCTCTGTCCTTCAGTGATGACATTCATGCCTTCGGTGATATTTCCGGCTACTTCGGTACTTTTATTGTTGGAAATACCCACTGACACCGCCACCTTTTTGACCATCCCATCGATCACTACAAATAAATAATTTACATTATTTTCAATTTTAAGGGCTTCATTGGGAACTGTCAATATATTAGTTTTGCTTTCAGCGGGTAGCGATAGTTTGATAAACATGCCTGCGGTTAATTCACGCTTCGAGTTATCAATTTTTACTTTCACCAGATAGCAATTGTCTTTTGAATTGGCGTTAGGACTAATCTTGTCGATGACTCCCGACACACTTTTATCCTTTGCGGCATTGATGCTCACAGGCACTGTTTGTCCAACCTTGATTTTGCCGATCACAATATCTGGAACGTTGATTTCCGCCATCATATTACTGGCATCAATCACAGTCACTGACCCTGATTGACTACTGGCGATTCCTCCAACTTTAACATCTTTCACCGATACTATTCCCGAAATAGGAGAGGCTACGGTGACATTATTAAGCTGAATCTGAGCAGAACTCACACTTGCCTTCGATTGTTCGACTTGTGCCGCTGCAGCTGCCGATGCTAAATCTCCTTGAGCCGCTTTGAGATCAATCGTGGCATTATCATATTTGGTTTTGGTACCGTCCAATTCTTGCTTGGAAACGGCTCCAGCATCGTATAAGGTCTTTGTCTTTTCATAATTGTTTTTAGCATCATTATAGGTTATTTGTGATTTATTTAAGGTTTGTTCAGACGTTAAGCTTGTTCTCGCTAAATTTGCCTGGGCTGTGGCCAAGGCCGCCTGTTGTATTTGCAACTGAGCCTGAAGCTCTGCCGTATCTAAGCTGAAGAGCACCTGTCCTGCGGTCACTTGATCACCGATATCAACATTGATACTTGAAACTTTTCCTCCTGTCTTGGGGAAAACCTGTACTTCCTGGGCCGGATCAAATTTACTCGCGTAGTCTACTATGGTCGACAACGAAGCAAGCGTTACCTTTTGTGTCTTAATGTTTTTTATAGTCACTTCGGCCACAACTTTTTTTTGTTTAAGACCATAAACTCCGCCAAAGACAACCGCTATTAAGAGTATGCCGATCAATACATTTCTTTTCTTAAAACCAGATTGCTTTACCCTGCTAAACAGCCCAATTTTGCTAAGATCCGATTTCAATTTGCTGAACCTCCCCGGTATTTATTGTTTTTCTTTTCTTGAAGAAACGTTTTGTTAAATCATCCATTATGGTATAAACAACGGGCAAAACAATCGGTGTTAGTAACGTTGACATGACCATTCCCCCAATAATTACGATGGCCATACTCTTTTTCATCTCACTGCCTTCACCCATTCCCAGAGCGACTGGAAGCATGGCAACAATCATCGTTGCACTCGTCATGATAATAGGTCTTAACCTTGTGGTCCCTGATTGAATCAGAGCATCTTTTAAGCTCATGCCTTCATGCATCAACGTATTGGTATAGTCGATTAACAAGGTACCATTCTTCGCGGAAAGTCCTTCCAGCATAATTAAACCAATAAACGACATCATATTTAGGGTTTGTCCGGTTAAAGCCAAGAAGGGAAGAGCTCCAATGATCGCACAGGGAAGGGAAATCATTCTGATGGCCGGAGTTAAAAAGGACTCATAAAGCACAACTAAGATCATATATACCAGCGCCAAAGACGCAGCTAACGCCAAGCCAAGTGAAGCAAAGGAATCGGCCATATTCTTCTGAGTTGCACCATAACTTATGGTGTAGCCTGAAGGAACAGTAACCGTTTTCATTTTATCTTGAATATCCTTCGTAACCTCGCCTAGCACCCGTCCTTGGAGATTGGCTCCGATGGTAATAACGTCCTGTTTATCTTCTCTCGATAAGGAGGGTTGATTCTCGGCTCGAACCACAGTAGCAACCTGACTTAGAGGGACTAGCTTACCTGCTTGACTCATGATTTTTATGGATTTAATATCTTCGGCATTCTTAATCTGTCCATCCATGAATTTAAGGGTAATATCATTTTCCGAATCATTGGATCTAAATACCCCGGCGTTGGCACCCTGCAAAGCCATTCGAATCGTACTACCGACATCGGTGGTGGAAATCCCGGCCTGCACAGCAGCAAGACTATCCATGGTAACTCTTAGTTCACTGCTTTTGGCATCCGAGGTGTTACTAACATCTGTGACACCGGGAACTGTCTTGATCACATTTTCTACCTGCTTGGACAGAGTTTCGAGTGTAGCCTGGTTACTTCCTTTAATACTGATGGAAACAGGCTTCGAAGAACCTCCCCCAGAATTAGATTCTGCTACGTTAAACTCTACACCAGTCATGCTTTTCCCGAAGCTACGAACTTCACTGGCAACTTGACTCTGGGTTTTTTTACGGTCGCCTTTGGGAACCAGATTGACATAGATTTGGGCAACGGATTTATCTTTGCTGTTTTGCCCAGTTAGGCCGATCATGGCAAAGTAGCTTTTGACTTCTTTTGTATCATGCAAATAACTTTCTAGCAAGGCGACCTTATCATTCGTCTGCTTTAAGGTCGAACCAGGGGCAAGGGCAATATCAACGCTGAAACTGCTTTGATCGGCGGTCGGTACAAATTCTGTCTTTAAGGCTCCCAAAGGAACCAGTGCAAAGCTTAAAATTATTCCTACTAGGACAAATAATAGGACTCTTTTCCTGTGTTCCAGTGACCATATGAGGGCCTCACGATATTTTTTCGTAACTTTACCAAAAAGACCTGCTTTTTTATGTTCAGGAGTGACCTCTTTCTTTTCTGTTTTTAAGAGTCTTGAGGCAAGCATCGGCGTAATCGTAAAGGATACCAGCAGAGAAAACATCGTTGCTACAACGATGGTCAAACCAAATTCTTTAAAATACTGGCCAATCATGCCGGACATCAAAGATACCGGAGCAAAGACAACAATGTCGCAGAGACTAATCGCCACGGCGGCCATTCCGACCTCCATCCGACCATCAATGGCAGCTTTGAATAGGCCTTTACCCTTATCCAGATGCCTCTGAATGCTTTCAAGGACAACAATCGAATCATCCACTAAGGTACCAACAACTAACGATAATCCCATCAGGGACATCATATTTAAGGTGAAATTTAGTTTATACATCATAAAAAAGGTCGCAATCAGCGAGGTCGGTATCGATATTAAAACGACGAAGGAGGATCTGAAACTGCGGAAAAAGGCATATAGGACTAAAGCGGTAATAATAATCCCTTCAAAAAGGTTGGTTTTTACCTCAGATAAAGAATTTGTGATGAACGTAGTCGTATCAAAGGCGATATCCATTTCTATTCCACTGGGAATGGTCTTTTTAATGGTCTCTAATTCTTTTTTGACACTCTTAGCCACTTCTACAACATTCGCATCACTTTGTTTGCCGACAACTAAGGTTATTGTTTGCCCGCCATTAAACCTGGATAAGGAGGTGGCCTCTGGCTCCTCCAGACTAATCTGAGCAATATTGCCAAGTCGTACCGTTCCTCCATTGGCTGTCGGGATCATCATATTTTGGGCATCCTCGATTTTTTGGAATTGCCCAATAACTCTCACTGACTGATTAACATTATCCTGTTTAATTTCTCCGGCAGGTACGTTGGCATTGGCGGAGTTGAATTTACCGATTAAAGCGTTAACACCTATGCCATAATACTCCATGGCAGATTTATCAAGCTTAATCATTAATTGTTTCTTGCTTCCACCGCTCACATTAATATTACCGACACCAGGAATCTTTTCGATCGCTTGTTTGATGATATCGGCTTCATTGTAAAGTTCATCATTCCCAACCGTATCGCCTTTAATAGAAAGCAACAAAATCGGAATGGCGTTAGTATCCATTTTATATAACACTGGCTTACCAGCATTTGCAGGAAGAGCAGCTGACGTCGTTTCTATCGCTTTTTGGACATCTAAGTAGGCGGTATTGATATCTGCAGACATTTTAAACATCACCGTGACTGTACCATATCCCTCTTTGGCGGTCGAGTTAATGGTGTCTACCCCGCTGATCCCTGAGACAGAATCTTCAATCGGTTTGATGATGTCTTTTCGAATGTCCTCGGCACTTGCGCCATTATAGGCTGTCGTGACAGAGATTATGGGAATATTCATCGCTGGCAGTAAATTGGCGCCCATGCTGTTGTAGCCGATGATTCCTAACCCTACAAATAGTATGACCACCATCCACATAGCCGCTGGTCTTTTGACCGATATTTCTGTAACATTCATTTTCCGTACTTCCCCTTTATTCTAGTAACTAACTGATCTTTTTTTATGCATTTGAGAACCTTATCTATAAGTCCCCCGCTTGTCAAGACACGATGGTGTTTTTCAGTTGACAATTCCCCCTTCCCTATCGGCCAGACTTCACCCCGGCGATCAGGTTCAATCTTGTTTATATGATTGTTTTAAGTTTCCGAATGATACACATCCTAAAATAGTTCGACACTTTTCATTATTCTCCTCCATGCTTATGATCTTGATCCGAGAGAAGATAAGAGCAAAACTAATTGCTTCCAAAAGATGAAAAAGACGGATCGGGATGCCTCATCCCACTATTTGAAACAAAAATGCCTTGGTGTGAGAATTCCATTTCTCAACCAACGCATTAAATATTTGTTTATCAAATTCTAAGCACTAACCAAACCTTACAATGAAGTAACACCAACGTGCCCTGTCACGATGAAAGAGCTATATTTCATTTTGTCATTTACTGCTACAGACGACTGTGCCAATGGAGGCTCATCCTTTCCAGAGCGACGTTTTTTACATGCCTTCTGCAGAAATTTTTCAGAACTAGAACGTCTAAAGAATGAGACTTGGTAACGACGTAAAGCCCCATCAAATCTTATTATAACTTATATTAACAACCTTACAGCTGCTGCTGCAGTCATGATGATAATTAGAATGCGAAATTGTTTTTCGTTTACCTTCTTAATTACGATTGCCCCTAATAGAGCACCTGCAGCAATTGCAGGGATCATACCTATAGTAATCCCAAACGTTTTAAAAGAAATATTATGCCAGAAAAAAATCTGTAATGGTACTTTAGATAAATTAATAATAAAAAAGAACCAGGCAGTTGTACCCATGAAGCCATTCTTTTTGAAATCCATGGCTAGTAAATAAACGCTGAATATTGAACCTGCAGCGTTACCAATCATAGAAGTAAAACCACTTAGAGCTCCCATGACAACATAAAACCACGCACTCTTCGGAACCTTAAAGTTTTCTCCTTTTCTTTCCATGTAAATTAAGATGATCAGACATAAGATAACCGAAATAGCTATGAACAGCTTAAATTGTTTGTCATTAACGTTGCTTCCAGTTATTACTCCTATTATTAGCCCCAGGTATGTCCATGGTAAAAGCTTTATAATATTACTCCACTCCGCATGGCGCTGATAATAGTATAATGCAAAAGCATCCCCTACGATAAGAAGGGGCAGTATAATACCTGTAGACTCCTTCCCGCCAAATAAGGAAGCTAGTATAGGTATTACAGGCATTAAAAATCCGCTTATTCCAGTTTTGGAGAATCCAACCAAGAATGCAGCAATAATTACACATACCCACTGCCATACCGATAAATCAAATGCATGAATTATCCCCATCCGGTACTCCTTTCTCCTTTAGAGATTTCATAAAAAATCTATTTCGAACTTCTTGTCTTTAGTGCAGAGCAAAAGTGTACCCCCTAAAATAAAGGGGGTATATTCTTTTATTCAGTATCATTTTCCTCAAGCAATCTTGTATAGTAAAATCCGCTTGTATATAATGCTCCAGCAGGATTATGGGCAAGTACACGATCCTTAGTAATAAGCGTTGTCACAGGTGCCTCTGAGTACTTAATGAAAATAGAGTCATGACCAACACATAGCCCGACGATTACATTTAGCTCTGTCTTTTCTTTATTAAGTAACTTTGCTTGCAAAACAGGATTACATAAGGATTCATGACTGCCCTTTTTGATTTTAAATTTTTCGTCTATTCCGATTTCTGTTTTGTCAATTGAGCTTACCTTACAGACCACACAAAAACTTTCCAGTCCTTTTGAATTAAGTATTTTTGCAAAGGTTTTAGCTTCACTCATTAAACCAACACAGGTTGCGATCCCAATTTTTTTTGCTCCAATTCTTTTAGCAAAGAGAACAATTTCTTCTACACGAGTTATCTTACCAAAGTATGTCCCCTCAATCTCTGCCGCCGCATGGGAAAACTTAGAAACGAACTCATCGTTTTGATAAAGCCTATTCGCTTCTTCGATCATTTCATTATTAGTATTCGTTGTGAGGCAGAATTGTGGAAAGCTTTTTTCTCTCCTATAGCAGTTTACAAGTCCGCAGTCTGCGCAACTAAGATTCTTAGTTTCTTTACACATTTTTTAAAACCCCTTTTTAAATTGGTCCAATAATCAACTGATGTTGTTGTCATCCCTCCTTTCACCAGTAGAAAATTAGACCCTTTTGATAATTCTTCAATTTTCGTTAGTTTCCTTCTTCTTTTGTACAAAAATAAAAACAACTGTCATAAGTCCCGTTGACCCAACCAAGCTTTAAGAATTGCAAACTATTGTAAGCGTCAAACCCATCGTATCCAGCAATGAACCAACATTTTTGAAATAATACTTTAATGTAATAAGGAACAGAATATAAAAGAGCCTCCATTATCAGCAGGCTCTGTCTAGTTAAATATTCTTTTTGAATAATGTGCTCCATGAGAGGCATCAAATACGCAAAAGTTGAGCCACCTTCTGGCTCAATTTGTATATTCCCCCGCACAGCACGACACTATAAAAGACAATCACTCTCTCAAACCCACTCATACCAAGGCTTTTACTTAAGGCAAATATAGCACTATTATACACTCCACGTGCGTTGATGATGATGTTGATGTTACTTCATTGTTTACTTCTACTCATTTTTTAGGGCTAATAACTTTGAGGTGAATTTTACTAAAACCTTATCCTTTTCGCGTATTTGTTTGTTTCCACGTAAAAATACGACTCCCCCTTAACAAAAATTCCCTCAAGCCATTTAAGTCTGAGGGAACATAAAACACACTACTACTTTTACTTTAAATCCTCTAAAGCCTTTGATACAGTGCTATTTCCTCACTAGTGATACTAAAGCGCTTAAATAATGTTATGCGTAAATGTGCGACCTCCTAAAAGCAAGGGGGGGTACGCATCAATTCGATTTTGTTCCTTTTCGCAAATATGAAATCACTATTTCCGCCTGTCAAAATAACTGTTGACCTGGTTACTTTTTCGAAATTACTCTCCTTTGTTCATTTGGATTATAGCCTTGAATAAATCTCCATCTATTTCTATATTAAAGCATCCTTTTTGAATTTCTACGAGACTCTTGGCAATAGATAAACCTAACCCGCTGCCCTGACTGCTTCGCGATTCATCCCCTCTTTTAAAACGTTCCATGAGCTCGTCAGTAGAAATATTCAGTTCATAGGCAGAGATGTTTTTAATCGCCAGAATTACCACAGGGCCTGAATCAATAATATTATTTGCGCTTTCGTTTATGTTTTCGTACAGGCGGCCTGCATCGGAGCGCTTGGGACAGATGCCGTAATCAATGAACCAAACTCGCCCATGCTGTTGCTCGCTCAGCAGTCTTTCGGAAGCGTCGGTGCGACGATTACCGTGTTTATGCTGATTGCCTCTATGGTTCTGATCATCCAGACCGCGTTTTTCGGCTCCGCCAGAGCGATGGAGTCTATGGCGAAGGAGGAGAATCTTCCGGCGATTTTCGGAAAAACGAATATTCATGGAACTCCAGTGTTTGAAATGGTGGTCACGGCGCTTTTCAATATGGCGCTCATCATGCTAAAATCCCCTGCGGCCGTTCTTGCCGCTTCGGCAATTGGCTACATTTGCGCCAACGGCATCAGCCTGTTCGCCTATGTAAAAGTATACTCCGACAAAAGGTTTCGTTCGCTACCCAGAGAATTCAAGGCTCCTTCCGGATGGAAGATCATCGCTCTGATTTGCGCGCTGATCAATATTCCGCTGTACCTTGTTGGAATTACGTATCTGAACGCCCTGGACTCCGGCTGGTCGTCCACACTTGTGGGACTGGGTGTGCTTCTTTTATATATCCCGCTGTGGTTTTATACCCAGCGCCTTGTCTCGAAAAATCAACAAAACCATGTTATCAAATCAAAAGCAGCCTGAGCGTTTTATACCCAGCTCCTTGTCTCGGAAAATGCGCCCCTTCCCCTAAAGCCGCTTACATACGAGGACGAATGAGCAGACCTTATTATCGGGTAGGATGCTGATCATTAATTGATCAGCCGACACCCCCCACAGTACCGTACGTACCGTACGTACCGTCCGGTATACGGCGCTTCCAAAGTTCACACGCTAATTCGCAGAATAAGATTCACTGAAACTAAGGTATCCGATTCGTTTGAATCGCTCGTTGGATAGAGCTTCCGTCAAAATAGGGCTATGGGCTACACGCCAATAGCCTTTTATTGTGTTTACCCATCCATGCTTGCTCCTTGTTAATACCTGCTTTCTTCAGGTTTTCAAACCATATCCACTACACATTTGTAACCTTCTGTGATATAGGTTTGGCATCTTGTACTCACGATGGACACCCTTGGTCTTGGCTGTACTCTTCTCAATATCAGGGTGTGTAAAGAACTTACACCTATTAGACTATGCCCATGCAGGGCGAACCAAAAAAGGCCCCGCCACATTCTAAATATTTAAGGCTCTACAACCCCGCATGAATAGCTGGTTTTTATTATGTAACTGTTTCCAGAACCGACACGGTCTCAACGTGCCATGGTCACGGCAATAGGCAATACGGGTATATTCTAATATGTTTCCGTACTCGAAGGTACCCCAATTTTTCGTGTACGGAAACATATTAGAATGTGCTTCAAACTCAGCATTTTCAATGCTCAACACCGATATAGCAATATTACCGTCTCAATGTGCCCAGTCTGCGGGAACATTTAGCCCTAAATAAACTTACAATGAAGTAACACCATCGTGCCCTATCCCTAAGTTAAATCTTCTCATAATACGAACAGGAATCACATATTTTATGACTCACGCAAGAATATTAGTAACCCTTCACATATACAAACGAACCTATCTTGTAAGTCAGCCACTCCAGCGGGATTCGCCAAGGACATGATCAGGTGACGGTCCACGGTAGGATACTTATCTAATTAAAATAAACCTCATTATTCGGATACCTCTAATAATTCTTCTATTATTTCAGACGAATCCCTAACGAACTTGGGACAAAGTATGCTGAAAAGTTGCTTTTCCTTTACAGTATCCAGATCTTCGGGAATACTAAGATCAAAACCTAGCAACTCTTTACACTTCACCGAGCTATTAATAGCTTTAAATCTTTTAGTAAACTCTTGAACGAGTTCATATGTTATATCTTTTGCCGCATTATCGTCTACATCAACCTTACCATATTTCAAACCGATCAACATAATGGCACCAGTTACCGCACCGCAAGTTTCACCAATATATCCCATACCAGCCCCGAAACCGCAAGCAATTCTTTTTGCCAGTTCTGTTTCTAATCCTAAGGCATCACAGTAAGTTGAAAATACAGCTTGAGCACAGTTAAATCCTGATGAAAAACATTCAATAGCAACATCAGATTTCATTAAATAGCCCCTTTCAAATTCATCTATTTTCACTAACTATATCAAAGTGTTTAACATTTGCGAAGAAAGTCACCATGGCGAGTTCGCCATATTAGAACATGCATCCTATCATGACGGACTGGTATACACAGGAGTAGTGCTATTATCATTATAACCCTATGCTCTTTCTAAAGTTAAGAATATGAGCTAAGTGATGATTGCCATGCCAAGCATATAATCCTATCGCCTTTTTGAGGTTTAGATCTCCGGCCTCAGGATGACGAAATTGACGATTAAGTTCACTATGAGATAACGATTTAATTAATGTAACCAACCTAATGTTTAAACTTTCTATTAAATTCAAAGATATCCCGACAGGTAAGGTTTGAGCGTCTGGAAGTTCAGCCCATAATTCTTGATTAAATAGTTTGATTGTTGGTTTATCCTCTGTTATGGCAAGTCTAATTCGAATGTGTAAATTGATATAAGTATCAGCTATATGATGGACAACCTGTCGGATTGTCCATCCTCCTTCCCTGTACGAAGAATCTAATTGTTCTATTGACAAATCTCCAACAGAATTCGCGAGTTTATGAGGCAGATTCTCTATTTGAGTAATTAAATCTTTAATTTCCTCGACGCCAACGTCTTCTGACATGTTGAATTGCCCGATTGGGTACCTAATTTTATCAATCATTTAACAAGACCTCCTTTAAATACTGATTATTTTCTTACCTAAACTCCTTGAAGGCGGTTAAAATCACGCGGTTGCCGAGAATGCCGTTCATAGGCGTTCGTATTTCATGGCTCATATTTGCGAGGAACTGATTTTTTGCTTTATTGGCGGTCTCTGCTTGTTCTTTTGCCGTTAATAACTCCTGTTCCGAAAGTTTTCGATCAGTTATATCGTGAATCACGCTGACAATATGAAGTACATCGCGAATTGGAATGACCCTGGCAGAGATCGTACCGACAAGAGGCACGATAGGTCCTATTTACTCCATATTGGACACAAAAAGCGATAACCCGGGTGACAAAGATTAGACTTAGGATAAAACCAAGGGTTTAATGTCAAGTTTCACATTTACAGCTTCTTTCTATGCTGTCTAATACGTCTTTAGAATCAAAATTCTAGCAACTCCAGAAGGAGCGTATGGGATCTCACTTTATAAGACCTAAATTCTGCTTTAACTTCTAAAATCCCTTTTTAAACACAAAATATTTGTTTAACCCTTATCTCTCTCGACAAAATTAAATATCTAATGTGCCGTTGTGAGAATTTCTATCTTCTCAACCAACACATTAAATATTTACTCTTAATCTCTTCTCAATGAATAATCTTTAAAAATCCCCCAACACTCGACCCTGTTATATGCTGAATATATAGAACTAAAATTAATCCAAATCTCTGATTCATCCAAGTATGGATGGATCTCAAATAAAGTTCTGTCCCCATATCGAATACTTTCAAGCGCAAGCCTCAGTTCCTTCTTGAATATCATGTATCTAATTTTTGCGCTTTCTTTTCCCGTTTCACCACCTACATGGCAAAATGCATTTAATGTATATTGATTGCTAATAATTAACCATTCTCCCAATACCTCATCCCTCGTCACGTTAACTTTTTCGTAGGCAAACGTTAATCCTACTGTGAGAAATAATTCAGCAGTTACATCAGAATGAGTTAAAGTATATTTTCTACCCTTAATCGGTACTATTGGTGTAACTCCATTTCGAAATTCAACATGTAATTTGTCTGGATTAAATTTCATATTTAATCACTTCCTTGTTTATAGGTCCACTTATACTATTAAAACATTGAGCAAAATGTACCCTGTTACATGCAAAAGCGCTAATACAATGATGCCTCCAAAGAAATCACTCACCTCTTTTCTCGACCCTCATCTCGCTCTTCAACTCAGAAACAAAATGCGCTGGTGTGAGAATTTCTATCTTTGATATGCTACCCCCAGACAGGAAGTGAAATAAATAACTGTTCATTCTGGGGGTAGCATATCAATCTGCCGATATGATTTTTCTACAAATTCCAGTTCCTGTCGTGTATATGCCAGTTCATGCTCCAACCGGGCAAGTTTTTCTTCTGTAGTTTTTGCCCTGCCATAAATAGCACTGGGTGACCACTGCACCTTACGGTCGGTAAAGCCGTGTCCGCTTTTACCCTGTTGCACTGCATGCATTCGAATGCTGACGATACGCGATTCGCCCAATGTTTCCGGGTTAATGCCCATTTCACGCAGAATCTCTTTCGGTGATTTTCCTTTCGTATATTCCTCATAAAAGCGTTGCTTGAATTCTGCAGTAAAGCTAACCTGCCGCACAGTAACACTTGCAACGTAAGGACTGCTCTTTAATAGTTCTATTTGCTCAAAACTTAATGTACTTACTCCCATATCCCGAGCTCCTCTTGTTCAGCTCCCTTTTGTGAAATAATTGCGTTTTTCGATGAACCTTAACGTGTCCATTTTATGGTGTTTCTTATTGTGAGTATAATCAGGTGAACCTTTCGAATGTCCATTCTACAGGGTACATTTTATGTTTTATTCCTTAAACCTTTTAACGATTCCTATACTTTTTAACGAAAGGTCAGATTTCTGCCCAAGGGGGTGCATCTTTTAACGAAAAGGATGCAAAAAGCACAAAAGCACCGCTCTGAACGATGCTTAACCCGCCCTAAAACGCTGAAAAGCCCGCTATTAGCGGACTTTTTATGTTCCATAATTGTATCAATTATTGAGTTCATATTTGGCGGAGGCGAACTGACACTATTAAAAACCCTGCATGTCAAATTTTCATCTTCTTTCTTAGGGGGCTAGCATCCTTATTAAAATGCTTATACTCTCTGGGAAATAACTTATAGCCTCTGGAATGAAATCAAATGATAAGCACTTACCCTTTCGTGAAAGGGTAAGTTATTTATAAAGTCAGTAAAAATCGCTATGCTATCCTTTCTCAAGCTAATCTGGATATACTCAGTACTACTGGAAAGCTCATCGCCCCGAAGACTGGCTTTTGTACAGCAGGAATAATACTAGTACTCATATGACGACTAAACTGTTCAAGATCTAATCCAACCTGCTCTGTCAACTATTCAAGCCGCCCTCATGAACGATTTTTCGACTTACTTCTGCGGAGTGATAGTTTTCCGGTTATCAAGCTCCGTCTTCTGAGTTGTAGAATTCAGAAGTCTCCACGTGCCTAGGCATTTCTTTATTGATGATTTATGAGGGGTAATAGTCCCCTCGTCTCCACTGTCTAATAACTCAAAAATTGATACAAATTAACGATTCGCCTGCTCATTGAAAAGGGGGGTGCATTTTTAGGAGGGAATTTCTGAATATATTCTGGCTTCGCCCCTCATTCATTTTTGTGTGTCACGAGTGAGATCCTCTTTAGGCCCACATACTTGCGGTTAGGACCTACTCAGAAAAAAATATCATACTAAAATAAGTTACTGTGTCGGATCCATTGTTGTAACGAATGCCTACAGAGGGGGCCAGTTGCATTACCAGGATGCCAAAGCCCTCTGTTGCCGGGAACATGCGCTTTGGAAAGCGGCAAGGATTCTCCGGATAGGTACATTTCGGACATATAGTACAACCTTCTGTTGAAAGAATCATCGGATTGCTAAATTCCTTACGAAAAATCTGCGCAACTTTTTCAGTAACTGCCTCGTGTGCGATTCTTGCCTCACGCCAACCAGCCATGTCATACTTCTTTTTTAGCCTAGTCACTGTTGTAAAAATTAGAGCATGCTTATATCCCAGGCATTGCTTTTTACAGTCTTCGATACTGCCGATTGCCGGTGGACAGGCCCATGAAGTACCATACATTCCGCAGGAGTTCTTTTCGCACAGTCCTCTTACTTCCTGAGAAAATATAACTTCCTCAGCCTTGATAAAAGCGTATTCATGAATTTTGAGGGCCATTTTTTCTCGGGACATAATTCCCTCTATTTGCATCGTATAATCCACCTCTCGCCTCCAAGAGCCTATTTAAATCTAAGGCAAAGATGTTTCAGTCAGTACCATAAGCCGGCTACAATGGTTAGGGAATGGCAAAGCCGGTGCTATTTAATATTCAATCATTAAAGATACATTTTATTTCCTTACCAAAACACTTGGTGCAAGAAATACATGTCGCAGGTGTCTTATCTCCACTGATCCAGCGATTAATCAGACCAGGTTCTCGTATGAAAGGCCTACAAAACGAAATATACTCAATTTTTGTTTGAATTATAATCTCTGTTAATTTATCAAAGTCTCGATTTCCACCCACTAATAAAACCGGTATATCAATTTCTTCTGCAATTTCTGCTGCATATTGCTTGAAATATGATTCGCTTTCTGGAGTGATTTTCCTAATCGTTCCCTCATTAGGCCTGGATGATGCGAGGCCTCCGCTTATTTCAAGAGCAGACACTCCTGCTTTTTCTAACATGTTACAAACATACTTGCATTCTTCATAAGTCATGCCTTGCTCCATAAAATCATCACAGTTGATTTTAACCAGCACAGGGAATTCCACTCCCACAACCGCTCTAATACGGCGATAAGTTTCCAGCACTGCTCTCACCCTATTTTCCATGCTACCACCATATTCATCTGTTCTACGGTTGTAATATGGAGTTAGAAATCTGCTCAAAAGATATCCATGAGCGACGTGAATCTGTATACCATCAAAGCCCGCTTTTTTAGCCCTAATAGCTCCATTGGCAAAAGCATCTTGCATAATATATATATCGTCTTTTGTCATTTCCTTTGGTACTGTTCCCAATACCAAATCCGCCACTGCACTTGGTCCCCATAATAATCCATCGGCAGTACTGGAATTTTGGGCGCCATTGCAAACGAGTTGAACAATGATATTTGTATCATGCTGATGAACTAGGTCAGTTAGTTTTTGATATTCATCAATAAATGAATCGTTATAAATTCCCATTTGTCCTGGCACTAACTTTTCTACATCCGTCACATTTGTTAGTCCGGTGATAATGGTACCGACCCCTCCTTTAGCAAGGGTTTCATAAACATGTAGTAGTTTTTCTGTTACGTGCCCTTCTTTATCAGCCGCCCCATCATAGGTTGCCGAACGGATAAATCTGTTTTTCAGCTTCATTCCTGATATTTGTGTTTGGTCAAATAATGTTTTCATTTAATTCGCTCCTTCAAATCTACTAGTAAATGCTAAGAATTGCTTACCGGAACCTTACCATAGTAGCATTTAAGCGGTGACTTTTCACAACCGATGATACAGAAATTACATTGTATACATTTTGTTTGTGTCTGTTTTTTTGTTTTAAATTTATTGACTATATCTGGTTCGATGATAAATGGCCTACACATAGAAACTGCAACAAACTTATCATTATTAATTATGTCTTCTATTTCTTCTAATTTTGTTATTCCTCCGACTAGAATCACCGGAATATTTACAGCTTTCTTGATTGCCATGGCTGCTTCTAAGTTATATAAGTTTTTCGGCTGAGGTTGTGGTACCGCTTTATTTGAGATGACACCAACAAATTTTTTCACAAATTCAGGCATTTTATTTAACTTTTCATTTTGTGCTACTATCATTCTCCATGGCACCTGTCCACGAATTGTCGCCATCCCAGCTTTTAATGATCCATTTGAAACTTCAATCCCGTCACATCCAACCTGCTCTAAAAGTTTTGCAATTTTTTCAGACTCTTCAATTGTCATGCCATTTTTTAAAGGTTCATATCCATTTACTTTTACGATTAGTGGATAATCCCCGACTTCCTTCCTGGCCTTTTCAAAAATCATTTTAACAATCCTAAATCTGTTTTCTGTACTACCGCCCCATTCATCGTTTCTCCTGTTCATTCTTGGCGATACGAATTCTGAAAGTAAATATCCATGCGACATATGAATTTGTACACCATCAAAACCTGCTTCTTTTGCGTTTTTTATTCCTTGAACAAACTCTTCTATTACTTCTAAAATTTCGGCTTTAGTCATTTCTCTTGCTTTATAGTCCGATATTTTAGAAGGTGCAACAATCGGCATATGGGCACTTTCTTCTTTTGACTGACCTCCACAATGATTAAGTTGGGCAATAACTGGAGTTCCCAGTTCGTGCATTCTGTTCATTAATTTTTTTAAGACCTCAATATTTCCAGCTTCATTAAGCATAACCATATTACTTGAAGCCTTTCCTTGCTGACCCACTCCAATAAAGCCAGTAATAATTCCACCAACCCCGCCTTTCGCTAATGCTTCGTACTTTTTAAGTAACTGATCACTAGGCTTGCCTTTTTCATCAGCGATTCCTTCAAATGTTGCCGATCTAATTATTCGGTTAGGAAATGTTATACCTGCCAATTCAAAGGGCTCAAATACCTTATTTCCTTTTGTTTGGTCAAATAATGTTTTCATTAAACTCGCTCCTGCAAATATTTTTGTTTTTGAGAACGTTCATTCTAATTTGCATAAAAAAATCTCATTTGTTTAATATTGCTAAGGAAAAATCTGCTATACGATGTAACTTGTCTTTGCTAGCTGAGGTTCTTGCAAGTACCCGAATCCCAAGCAAAGTATTGTTCAAGGTTTCTGCCACAAGCTCAGCATCATAATCGCATGTAAATTCACCTGTTTGTTGTCCTTTACGAATAAGCTCTGCAAGTAAATGCTCTGCTTGCATAAATGCTTCTTTCGTCTTTTCATTTACATCCTTATCTCGGGGAGCCAGCTCAGTTGCTGAGTTTACAAATAGGCAACCCAATGGTCTGTCTTCATTTCCTTCGATGACAAAGTCAAAGATAAACTGTATCGCTTGTTTTGCAGTTTCTGCACGTGAAATTTCCGATTTTAGTCTGGAATTTATAAATTCTCCGAATAAATTTATCGCTTTTAGAAATAATGTATGCTTATCACCGAAGGTATCATATAAACTTCTACGATGGATTCCCATGTGCTCTACCAGGTCGCTCAGTGATGTCTTTTCATAACCTTGTTCCCAAAATAATTCCATGGCTTTCTGGAGAACTACACTTTCCTCAAATTCCTTGCTTCGTCCCATTACTTTCCCTCCTGTTATTAGGAATAGTAACATTTTGAGAACGATCGGTCAAGAATTATTTTCATAGTTGGATAGTACCAGCATCCATCAAGTACTATGAAATCTTTTATTATTAAATAAACTCATAGGCAGTTTTTCCACCGATTAGTTAAAGAGGGCCTACCTAGCATAACAGGTGGTTTTCGTGTAAAAAAATACCCGCAAGGTCGGCAAAGTTCAGCCAGCCCTGCGGGTTCGTAGGTTATCTATACGATATTAACTCTTGATTTCAGTACCATCCCTAAAACTAAACTGGACATCATCATCAGCAAAGACCGTGACTTTATCTATAACCACAGACCAAAGATCTTCGTCAAACTCTGTGAGAACAGAATCCTGCCGCAACAATGCGGTAAGAAAAGTATCCAGTTGTTCCCGCTTTATCCGGCTGGCTTGTCGTTGTTCTTCGATTTTTTCCAGCCTGCACTATAACCGCAATCCAAAGATCTTCGTCAAACTCCATCAGAAAAGAATCCTGCCGCAACAACGTGGTTATGAAGGTATCCAGTTGCTCCCGTTTTATTCGGCGTGCTTGCTGTTGTTCTTCAATTTTATCCAACCCACCCTTGGCTTTTTCGTACCTTGCTTCAAAACTTGCGTACCGTTGTGGGTATTCAGCGGGTGACGGTGATCCACCAGTCGTTCCTTATAACTGTGTTTCTAAGTTATCTAAGATAGCATGTACTTGGTTTATTTTGTCTAAGATTGATCGCACTGCAGTTGCTCCGCTCACTTGTGGTGTTGGAGCTCCCTTCTGAGTAACACTAGTGTCCTCTTAAACTTTATGACTACTAAATATTTTTTCTCAAAATACACCAAGGTTTAGACAAACCGTGAAGATAAGGATATAGAATCAACAATCCCCACAGGTCAGTTTCCTGTGGGGATCTTCTTCTGAGATATATAATTTATAAGGAAGCATAAATTTTATGGGTAATGTCATGGTTATTATTATTGACATTATTGGTAATTTTTGGCGGAGGCGAGGGGATTTGCACCCCTGTATCGAAGAGCTGCCACAAAAGCGTCTACGCGTGTATCCTTCATTTTAAATTTCGCCAGTCGTGACTCCTAAAGGAAGGGATTCATTTCAGGCTAGCTCGATAATCTTTGCTAACAACTCCGAGCATTGTTGTTAGAGCAACCTACTATTTGACACCCTGGCCCTTCACCGTAGGTTCAGAAGGCAGGATGCTAGCGGCACTTAAGCAGCTAGAGCGTATTCGTTGTTTGCAATTATAAAGGTCCACCGTTTAACGAGACCAGGTGGAATCTCGACGCGCAACCCTTGCCACCGCTTCTCCGAGCGAGTCTAGAACGCCCCCATATGAAGGATCTACACACATAGTATATCACATTTGGACTAAAAGCAAAGCTGAATATCAATGGAATTATTACATCTTATTGGAAAACAAAACATTTTGTTTTCACTTACAACACATTTAGTTTTTTGTATCTTTAAGTTTAATAGGCTTTATTACGATCCCTTAGAGCCCGCTCAATGTCACGCTTGCCTTCACGTTCAGCAAGGACCTGACGCTTATCGTAGTTTTTCTTTCCTTGGCCAACTGCCAATTCTACTTTTGCCATACCCTGTTTTAAATATAGTTTAATCGGAATAAGAGTCAACCCTTGCAGCTGAATTTTCCCGACTAATTTGTTGATTTCAGTACGATGTAGTAATAATTTCCGTGGCCGTAGTGGATCGTGATTAAAGCGATTTCCTTGCTCATATGGGCTGATATGCATCTGATGGACCCAAACCTCGCCATTATTTATACGAGCATAACTATCCTTCAAGTTTACCTTCCCGTTTCGGATGGATTTAATCTCCGTTCCAGTAAGAACGATTCCTGCCTCGACTCGATCATCTATAAAGTAATCGTGAAACGCTTTTCTATTGTCAGAAACAACTTTAATTCCCTCAGAAGGCATAACTATCCCTCCTCTCACTGTTACTTTAGTATAACATGCATTTCCTGAATTTAAACCTCTAGGCATTCGGCAGGCTAGCTAAACTAAATAGCTAAACTAACCAACGGTCGAAATTAGCTTATAGTTCGAGTGCCTCAGAAACTCCTTGCATTGCTTCCAACCCATAGCCCAAGAACTCCTCCAACGTAAGTCCTAGTTCACTACACGAGAGAATTTGTTGTCGATCTGCTCCCTTAGCGAATGACTTTGAATCGAACTTTTTCCGGAGAAACGGAACATCAACACCAGAAAGCTTCTTGTCTGGTCGAATCAGTGCTCCAGCGACAATAAGACCGGTCATTGGGTCGGTCGCATAAAGTGCCTTATCTAATAGAGAGATACGCGGTAACCCGTGCCTCTCGTTGTGAACTTTCACGGCATAGACAATTTCTTCCGAAAAACCCATACTTTCTAGAATTTCCGCACCTTTGAGAGAATGAACATGTGGCTGTTCTTTCGTATCCTCATAATCGATATCATGTAAAAGGCCAGCCATCCCCCACAAATCTGGATCCTGATCGAAATGCTTGGCCAAACGAATCAGAACCACTTCTGTTGAGATCATGTGTTTTAATAAATTCTTATTACCAACATATTTTGTTAATTCAGCATAAGCTTCTTCCCTTGTCATCATATCCGTACAGCTTCCTCTCTATTGTTTAGAAACTTTTTGTTTTCTTCCCATTGTTAAAAGCTTTATTTCCAAATTGTTACCTCATGAATCCTATCCTAATTCTTACAATTTAAATCCTCTTTGGTGAATTGTCGAAGAAATTCGTGGACCTTTTGAGCAACTGCTTCCCGTTCTGGGCCAAGTGTTAAGATGTGCCCAGAGTTTCCCCAATAGAGAACGGCTGGATTAGCTTGCTGGGTCTTCCTTGCAATAATTTGAACACTGACAGGATCTACTGTCAGGTCTTTAGTGCTTTGCATCAATAATGCAGGGCATTTTATTGCATAGAGGCCCCGGCGTACCTGGCGAATTGCACTGTTAAGGGAAATTAGGCCATCCACTGGAATCCGATCATAGACAAATCGCTCGACGGAGGCAAGTCGATGGGCCTTCGGTTTTCCTACAAACTTTCTGAACGGCCTAATAAGCTGGATATAACGAGTTCTCCGGTCATTAAGTACCATTGGTGCATTCATGCTAATGATTCCGTCAAGCAAGCCAAGAGTTGCCAAGTGTAGTACCAACAACCCTCCCATGGAGAGGCCCACTCCAACCACGGTATCGCAAGACTTCCTAAGCTCTTTGACTCCATTCTCCCCGTCCTTAGCCCAATCATCCCAGCACGTTTCAGCCATTTGTTCTGGAGTGGTTCCATGCCCTGAAAGACATATTCCCAGGACTGTCCATCCCCATTTGGTTAAACGTTCTCCCAATAAGCGCATTTCTGAAGGTGATCCAGAAAAACCATGGATGAGTAAGCAGCCAACACGATTTCCCGAAAAATAAAAGGGCTCCACTAAGCGCCTTTGTGGTTCCACCAGAACGTCCTCCTTCTGGTAAAAATAAATAACTCGAAAGGGGCACCTCGTATGAAGTGCCCCTTTTAAAAAGCGTTGAAGTGTTCTCTTGCGACTAAAGCATAGCTAAACCTAAAGAACTCAGTAAAAAGACGCCTGCCAAGCCCGCCGTAAGTTTCGCGAACAATTCATCCATACCCTTCTTTTTACCAAAGATCGACTCTCCAGCGCCTGTTATAGCCCCTGATAATCCGGCACTCCTTCCGGACTGGAGTAATACAGCCGCAATCAATCCTAAAGAGCTAATGCATAAAAGAATTACTAAAGCAATTTTCAAAATTAACTCACCCCTCTAAGGCAACCTTGCCACGATTCATAAACCCATTTATCAGTAGATTTATTTTAGCACAGGCCTGATCAAAACTCAAGAAGCTTCAGAGCGGAGTAATTTCACTCTATCTCTACCTAGCTAACGCCTTTCGCCCGCGATACACTGCACTCTCTCCAAGCTCTTCCTCAATGCGAAGCAGTTCGTTATACTTGGCCACTCGTTCTGTCCGTGCTGGAGCTCCAGTCTTGATCATGCCTGCATTGACCGCAACAGCGACATGGGCTAAAGTAACGTCTTCTGTCTCACCAGAACGATGAGAAACAACCGCAGTATATCCAGCTCGTTTGGCCATTTCGATTGCATCTAAGGTTTCAGTTAAGGTTCCGATTTGATTGAGCTTAATTAGGATAGAGTTTGCACTTTTTTCCTTAATACCACGAGCTAAGCGTGAAGGGTTCGTCACAAACAGATCATCCCCGACGAGCTGAACGCGATCTCCCAATCGCTCCGTCATCTTTCTCCAGCCTTCCCAGTCTTCTTCATCCAATCCGTCTTCAATAGAAATAATAGGATAGCGCTTTATGAGACCCTCATAATAATCGATCATTTCATCCGAGGTCTTCTTGAGCCCTTCCCCTACTAAATTATAGGTTCCGTTTTCATAAAGTTCTGTGGCGGCAACATCTAGAGCCAATGCTACTTGTTCCCCGGGAAGATACCCTGCCCTTTGAATGGCATCAACTATGCAGAGAAGCGCATCTTCATTTGATTCTAAGCTGGGCGCAAAACCACCTTCATCTCCGATGGCCGTCGCGAGAGATTTTTCCTTGAGAACTGCTTTCAGACTGTGGTACACTTCTGTCCCCATGCGCAGAGCCTCAGCAAAACTCGATGCTCCGACTGGCATAATCATAAACTCTTGTATGTCCACATTATTATCCGCATGTTTGCCACCGTTTAAAATATTCATCATAGGGACTGGAAGCTCCTTGGCATTCACCCCTCCTAAATATTGATAGAGCGGTAAACCTAGCGACTCTGCGGCCGCTTTAGCTGCGGCTAAGGAAACTCCGAGGATTGCATTGGCTCCTAATTTCCCTTTATTTTCGGTTCCATCAAGTTCAATCAACGTTCGGTCTAATCCAGGTTGGTCGAATGGGTTCATTCCCTCTACTTCAGGCCCAATAATTGAGTTTACATTGTCTACCGCTTTCAATACCCCTTTACCCATATAACGGGTACTGTCTTCGTCCCGCAATTCAACGGCTTCAAAGGCTCCCGTAGAAGCACCTGAAGGGACAGCTGCACGCCCTATGACCCCATCTTCGAGAACGACGTCCACTTCCACTGTTGGATTTCCCCGGGAATCCAATATCTCGCGGGCATAAATATCTGTAATAACACTCATTTTAAAATGTCCCCCTTTTATTTTAAATAAATCTCGGTCTTGAAGTCTTTAATACAAAACTTTTAATGGCTCGGCTCTATAGTTCTGCTCGAAAAAGCTGAGCATGATACCTCTTTCATTTACCGTTGTTACAAAAATTACGTGGATATCTCTTCAGAAGCACTCTCCTGCTCAATTGGCGTTAACGTTACAACCTAAGCAACGACGTTCCTGTCATCTCCTTTGGTAGTGGTATCTGAAGTAATTTCAAAATGGTAGGCGCAACGTCGCACAGAGCACCTCCTTCGCGCAACATTTGCCCTTTAAACTTATCGTTGATTAGAATAAAAGGCACTAGATTTGTGGAATGGGCAGTTAGAGGAAGTTGCGTCCTCGGATCCACTTTTTCTTCGGCATTTCCATGATCTGCGGTCACGAGGAGGGTACCGTTCATTTTCTGTAATTCGTCATAAATCTCGCCCATACATTGGTCCACCGTCTCCACCGCTTTGATCGTTGCCTCAAACACGCCCGTATGCCCCACCATATCCGGGTTGGCGAAGTTAAGAATGATCACATCATATGTAGTTTTTCGAAGCTGTTCAATAAGCTTTTGGGTTAATTCCAGCGCACTCATTTCAGGCTGAAGGTTATACGTCGCGACTTTGGGTGAAGGGACAAGAATTCGTTCTTCACTAGGATACGGATCTTCGAGCCCACCATTAAAAAAGAAAGTAACATGCGCGTATTTCTCAGTCTCTGCAATTCGCAACTGCTTTAACCCTTGATCTGAAAGCACTTCTCCCAAGGTATTTTCTAAGTTTTGCTGGGGAAAAGCGACGGGTGCCGAGATCGTTTCATCATACTGTGTCATACAAACATAATGGACATGAGGGCGATTGGGACGTTCGAACCCTGGGAATTCCTCATCTACGAAGGCACGTGTAATTTCTCGTGCCCGATCTGAGCGGAAGTTAAAGAACAGGACACTATCTCCCTCTTGAATTCTACCCACTGGCTTTCCTTCGCCATCAATAATCACCGTTGGAAGCACGAATTCATCGGTCACACGCACATCATAGGAAATCTCCACCGCAGATAAAGCGCCCGCTGCGCGTTTTCCCTCCCCATAGGCCAAGGCTTGGTAACCCTTCTCTAAGCGTTCCCAGCGCTGATCCCGATCCATGACATAATAACGACCGCTCACAGAGGCAATTTTCCCAACTCCCAATTCCATCATCTTTTCTTCGAGCTGAGTTATGTAGACCTTAGCACTCTGTGGTAAGACATCACGACCGTCAAGAATGGCATGGATATACACTTTCTCTAAGCCTTGTTGCTTAGCCATCTCTAGGAGAGCAAACAAGTGTGCAGTATGGGAATGAACCCCTCCATCCGAGAGTAAGCCCACAAGGTGGAAGGCCTTATTATTAAGACGTGCATGGTTCATCGCTTCTAGGAGAACCAAATTCTCGAATAACGTTCTATCGTTAATTGCTTTAAAAATACGGGTTAACTCCTGATAGACCACCCTCCCGGCGCCCAAGTTCAGATGCCCTACTTCAGAATTTCCCATTTGACCATCTGGTAGTCCTACAGCTTCCCCTGATGCTTGAAGTGTGGTGCTAGGGTATGTGCTTTCCAAGCGCCTGAAATTTGGTAAGTTCGCTTGAGCAATGGCATTTCCCTCGCTAGCCACTCGATGACCCCACCCATCCAAAATCATAAGGAGAAGAGGATTTTTAGCCCCCATCTCTATATTCCTTCCACGCGCGCCACAAGGGGGTTTGCGTTATGAATAAGTTTCGAAAAGCCTATAGGGTCAAGGCTAGCACCACCAACAAGTGCTCCATCAACATCCGGCTCAGTCATTAGTTCCGCAATGTTGTCCGCTTTAACACTCCCGCCATAGAGTATTGGCACTCTTTCTGAGGCAAGTCCCATAAGATCGCTTAGGGTGGCTCGAATTGAGGCACACATTTCTTGGGCGTCTTTGCTGGATGCGGTTTTCCCAGTGCCAATTGCCCAGATAGGTTCATAAGCAACGATAACTCGGCTCAAATCCTCTGTCGATAAGCCGGAAAGAGCACGAGACACCTGACCTTGTACCCTCTCTGCTGCTTTTCCTTCCTCACGGACGTTCAGATTTTCCCCCACACAAAGGATGGGCGTTAAGCCCGAGGTCAACGCTTTTTGGACTTTCATCGCAATCTCTTCATCCGTTTCTCCGAACAATTCTCGCCGTTCTGAGTGCCCAATTATGACATATGTACAGGCAACATCGAGGAGCATCTGGGCCGAGATTTCACCAGTAAAGGCACCTTGGTCTGCTGAAGCCATGTTTTGTGCTCCCAAATGTACAATACTTTCTTCCAGTTCATTTTTCAAGGGGTAGAGGGCTGTAAACGGCGCGCAAAGGATAATGTCGAGGTCTGTAACCGCCTTAACCTCTTCCAAGAACTTCACAGCATAGTCCTCTGCCTCGCTAACGGTTTTAAACATTTTCCAATTGCCAGCAATGACCGGCCGTCGATTTGCCACTTATTTATTCCTCCAATTCATATACGAGGTGCGGTGCATTATGTTCCAATCCCCTTAAATCTCTCTAACTCTGCCACTAACTTCGTGTCGATCTCGACCTTGATTTACGCTTTATCCTGAAGTGCGGCAACACCTGGTAACACTTTTCCCTCTAAGAATTCCAGAGAAGCACCGCCCCCTGTTGAAATATGGGTCATCTGATCTGCGACTCCCATTTTCTCCACAGCTGCTACAGAATCCCCACCTCCGACAATCGTGGTTCCTTTGCAGATGGCAACAGCTTGAGCAACCCTCTCAGTTCCTTTGGCAAAGGCATCCATTTCAAAAACACCCATCGGACCGTTCCAAATAACCGTCTTAGCTGTCGCAAGGCGCTCGGCGAATCTCTCGGCACTAGCCGAACCTATATCTAGGGCCATTTCATCGTCCTGAATCTCGGACACACTGACCGTACGGTGAGGCGCATTTGCCTCAAAGGCACGGGCTACCACTACATCGATGGGGAGTTCTAGGGTAACCCCTTTTTCTTTGGCCTTTTCAATAAGTTGCTTGGCTAATTCAACTTTTTCCTCTTCGAGAAGGGATTTCCCCATCTTAAACCCTTGAGCTTTCAGGAAGGTATTCGCCATCCCACCGCCGATAATCAAGATATCGACCTTTTCTAGGAGGTTTTCAATGACGCCTATTTTATCGCTTACTTTGGCTCCGCCGATAATAGCCACAAAGGGACGTTCCGGTCGTTCCAAAGCATTGCCCATAAATTCAACTTCCTTCTGCATAAGGAAACCAGCCACGGCAGGAAGATAGTGTGTAACCCCTTCTGTTGACGCATGAGCACGGTGTGCTGTTCCAAACGCATCATTCACATATAGTTCTGCCAGAGATGCTAGATCGCGGGCAAATGTAGGGTCATTCTTCTCTTCTTCCGCATGAAAACGTACATTTTCTAATAACAGAACTTGACCATCCTGCAACGTGTGGGCTGCTTCAATCACTGGGTCGCCTACGCAATCCTTTGCGAGAACCACGTTTTGCGCTAAGAGCTCACTTAGGTGTTTGGCCACGGGCGCTAAGGAGTAACTTAGATTCACTTGCCCTTTAGGGCGCCCTAAATGGGAAGCTAGAATGATACGCGCGCCCTCTTGAATGAGATACTCAATCGTGGGAAGAGCCGCTCTTATCCTAGTATCATCCGTTATTGCTCCTTGCTTATCGAGTGGGACATTAAAATCCACTCGAATAAGCACTCGTTTTCCACGCACCTCAACCTCTGAAATACTTTTTTTGTCCATCCAAAAATCCCCTTTCACTTTGACCCAAGGGTTCGGGGCCGACTATTCATACTAACTACTATAATTACGTTAAATCCAAAAATATACCTTAGTATGCCAAAAGAAGAAATATTTACTCTCAAATTATTAATTATTCCAATTCCCCAGCCTATAACCATTCTACATTTAACGGCAGTTTCCTGCCCCAAAAGAGGCTTTGTCCTATAAACAAGGAAAGTATGGTCTAATTACCGAGAAATAACCTAATAGTTAGCTTTCTGCTCCAAAGCGCTTGTCCAAGGTTCATCATCCCTGCATTGACGAACTCTACCACCAAAACAGTTGTCGCTGCACTACTTTGAAAGGCACAGTCATGAAGGTCGCATCCATTTCCTACGAAATTTAGAAGCATGTAGTTTCGTCAAACTTATACCTATAGTATGCATAAAAAGCCGCAAATGAACCTGTTTATTCAACAGATTAATTTGCGGCTTCTCTCTATGACTTCAGCCTTTAATATCCACGTCGTGAGCAAGGATATTAGGATAATATACAAATATAATATAGCTTTCGCTGTTGGGAAATCGCTTTAATACCTCTTCCTCACAGAGGCCGCCGCAATCCCCAACTCGTCTCGGTACTTAGCAACCGTTCGCCTGGAAATCTCCATATTCTTGGTTTTGAGAAGATCCGCTAATTTTTGATCAGAATAAGGACTTTTGAGATTTTCAGAAGCAATGATATCGCGCAAGGCTAGTTTGATGCTCTCGGTTGTGACACTTGAGTCGTTATTATGCCCTCGCCCAATGCTATTAGCAAAGAAGAATTTAAATTCATAAATACCCTTAGGAGTTTGAACATATTTATGAGAAGTCGCCCGGCTGACAGTTGACTCATGAACTCCAATTTCCTCGGCAATATCTCTTAATGTAAGTGGTTTTAGGTGACGGGGTCCATGGCGAAGGAATTCTGTTTGCCATCTTACAATAGCATCTGCCACTTTGTAAAGCGTTAGGCGTCGCTGTTCAATGCTACGAATGAGCCAAGCCGCAGCATTGAGTTTTTGTTCTACAAATTTGCGAGTATCCGTTCCCTCATCATGACTTAAAGCGTCACGGTAGGCCTTGTTGATCCCTAAGCGGGGTACCGTAATATCATTGACCAGGATAATAAACTCGCCTTCGATCTCCTCAATAACCACATCTGGAACGACGTAGCGCACATCTCCAGGTCCAGAAAAACGAAGACCTGGCTTGGGATCCAGTTTACGTACTAAATCAGCCAATTCTTGAACACGATTTAAAGGGATTTTCAGGGCATGGGCAATCCGTTGTAGCCGCCCGGCCGCCAAATCTTCGAGGTACTTTAAAAATTCCGATAATTCCGAGGGATAGTCTGGAAGGAGTGGTAACTGTAATCGAAGACACTCCTCTAAATTCCTTGCTCCCACCCCCAAAGGATCAAGACTTTGAACGAAGACAAGAGCTTTTTCAGCCGTTTCGAGAGAAACATTAGTTTCACGAGCAATCTCTTCTAACGATAACATTAGATAACCCTTGTCATTCAAATTTCCAACAATATACTCTGCTACGTGTAAAGAAGAGTCCGTAACCTTTTGGACATGGAGTTGTTCCATCAAGTGTTCTAAGAGAGTAGGTGCCGCAGCTATAAAGGGGTCCATCCGTTGTTTTTCATCTAAAACCACTCGTTCCTGACGAACACTATTCTCATCCTGATCATGGAAATAATCCTGCCAATCTACTTCCCATTTCTCCTCTAACGAGCTTTCCCGTTCCACAGGGGGCTCTGCTTCCTCTTTTGTATCTGGACTTTCTTCCTGAGTTTCCAGTAAGGGATTTTCCAGCAGCTGCTCCTCAACATACGTGGAAAGTTCGAGTGCGGACAACTGTAAAATAGTAATTGCTTGGCGCAATTCCGGAGTCATAATAAGTTTCTGAGTTTGCTCTAGACTCAAGCCATACCCTAACCGCACCTTGTTCCCCCCATATCTCCGATTTACTTTACGGATGCACAACGTTCGAGAACATTTATTGCTTCCTGATGCGCTCAGCTAATTCATCGATCTTTCTCATTCGGTGATTGACGCCGGATTTCCCGACTTTTGGCTTTAGCATTTCTCCCAGTTCTTTTAAACTAGCATCAGGATATTCCAGACGGAGCTCCGCCATATGTTGAAGTTGGGGCGGCAAGGAGTGCAACCCTATCTTCTGTGCAATAAGTTGAATGTTCTCAAGCTGCCGCACAGCGGCATCGACAATTTTATCAAGATTAGCGGTCTCACAATTGACTAGGCGGTTTACCTGATTCCTAACATCCTTGAGAACGCGAACATTTTCAAATTCCAAAAGGGCATGATGTGCACCTATAGAGCCAATAAACTCTACTATCCGTTCACTTTCTTTGATATATACGACATACCAATGCTTACGCATGCTCACTTTGGCCCCTAATTTAAAATGATTAATCAACTGACACAACGCTTTGGCATGTTGCTCATCATTACTGACAATCTCCAAGTGATAGGTACCTTCCGGATTATTAATCGAACCTCCTGCCAAAAAGGCTCCTCGTAAATACGCTTTTTGATCACAGCGTTTTTTGATTAGATTAGGAGCTATCCCTGGATAAATCTGCCCCTCTGCGTCAACAAGACCCAGATTTTGTAGGTCTTCCAACCCACGAGGATAGATTCTAACCATGTACGAATTATTTTTGCGAAGTCGAAGTTTGCGTCGAACTACAATATCCACGGGGCGCCCCAATACATCCTTAGCCAAGTGGTAGATTTTGCGAGCTACTGGAGCACTCTCCGTGGTCACATTCAAAGCGTACTGCTGATTGGCACTGATTTGGAGCGTTCCATCCATGCGTACTAAAGCCGCCAGTTCCGCCATATCACAACAGGACTTCTGACCGCTTAAGCGTGCAAGTTCCTCTTTGGTAACAGCGCTAAAGGACAACTCCCAGCCCCCTTTCTAAGAATCCTCGCGGAGCTTCTGGGTGAGCAAATAAGCATCCACTAATGCAATACGCTCTCCCATGGGTTTTAAGCGAAAAAGCAAACGAATCAGTTCCTTCGCTAACCGATCCGAGTCGTGACGGACCACATTCCCCTCTTGCACTAAGTTAGCTTCAAAATACTTTGCCCCTAATCGCTCAACCTGTTTAGGATCTGCAATGACTGGAACAGCTTCTTCCTGGACGTAACGTTTTAGAATTGGGGCCGTAATTTCTCCCTTAGTGGCAAGTACTGCATTGACAAAGCCTGAACCGCAATGGTCCAGAATTGCCTTAAGGTGGTCTGACACCCGATAACCATCCGTTTCCCCTTTTTCCGTCATAACATTACACACATAGACACAAGGGGCATTCACTTCTCGAATTTTTTCTCTGAGGCCCTCTACCAAAAGATTCGGTAAAACACTCGTATAGAGGCTTCCTGGACCCAGAACAATAAGATCGGCTTCTTCGAGAGCCTTCATGGCTTCAGGTAAGGGAGTACAATTACTGGGTTCAAGGTAAACTCGGTGAATTTTCCCCTCAGTATCTCGAACCGCAGTCTCCCCTGCTATACGGGTACCGTCTTCTAAATCTGCTATGAGCACGACTTGCTCCAAAGTGGAGGGAAACACCTTTCCGCGAATTGCAAACACTTTACTGACCTGTTCGATACCCTTTTGAAAATCCCCAAAGGTATCCGTAAGTCCTGCCAGAAGGAGGTTTCCTAAACTATGACCCTGAAGTGCTCCGCTTTCAAAACGATAAGAGAAGAGTGTGTCCATAATATCCTCGGTATCAGCCAAAGCAACCAGGCAATTTCGTACATCTCCCGGAGGTTGGATACCCATATCATGCCGCAATTTCCCTGAACTCCCACCATCATCGGAAACTGTCACAATGGCCGTTAGATTACACGTATATTGCTTAAGTCCGCGCAGAAGAGCTGAGAGCCCGGTCCCCCCCCCAACCACTACAATCTTCGGTCCTCTGCGTAAATGATGGCGGGCATAAATCATATCCACGATTCTTCCCTCGTTATCTGGCAGTACGGACGAAATAATGGAATAGAGCATGCGTTTAAAACCTATAATGATTGCAAAAATCCCAAACAGACTGATGACGGCTCCCGTTGGTACTGCCGTGTGTTGAGCACTGCCTGTTATTTGATAAATAACTTCTCTGAACTGCAACTCCGCGTAGCCAAGTGCCACTCCATCATTCATGACTGCAAACCCCGTTGCGAAGAGAAAGATGCCCAGAACTGCAAGAATAAACCATCTTTTCACTTTCAGATTGGGATAGAGCCATTTCAGATAACGTGAAAATCCCTCACGTTTTTCAGAGTTCATCTCGCCGTTCCACCTTTTTGATTTCTTTGAGAGTCCCGGTGTTTAACACTAATGGCATAATCGCGTTCGATTAAAAATTGTCCGACTCGTTCTGCTATAGCCACGGAGCGATGTTGCCCGCCTGTACAGCCAATTCCGATAACCAAGTGGGTTTTTCCTTCGATAACATAGTTCGGAAGGATGTACTCGAGTAAGGCCAAATATTTTTCCATAAATTCCTGAGCTATTCGATTTCCAAAGACATAATCTTGTACCAACGTGTGCTCACCGGTCAACGGCCGTAGCATTTCGACATAAAACGGATTTGGTAGAAACCGCACATCCATGACTAGGTCAGCATCCAAAGGAATTCCATATTTAAAGCCAAAGGATATCACTGAAACAGCCATTTGTTCCAGACCCTGTGCTCTTGAGAACAGCTCGGCTACTTGGCTGCGTAGTTGCTGAGCACTTAAGTTAGATGTGTCAATAATATTGTCAGCTCGGATTCTAAGCTCCTCTAATTGCTGTCGCTCGGCCTGTATTCCGTCCAGGACTCGTCCTTGCGGAGAAAGAGGATGCCGACGCCGAGATTCTTTGTAACGACGAATTAACGTTTCATCTGAGGCATCTAGAAAGAGAACTTCGAGATGAAAACCCTCCTTCTCCAGATTGTTCAAGGCCTCACTCAGAGAGGAAAAAAACTCCCCTCCACGCAGATCACACACAATCGCGGCTTTGGAAACCTTTCCTTGGGACTGGGCACAAAGTTCCGCAAATTTCACAAGAAAGGTGGGCGGTAAATTATCCACACAGAAAAACCCCTGGTCCTCCAGACTCTGCATAGATTGAGTTCTTCCCGCGCCAGATAAACCGGTGATGACAACAAGCTCTAATTCATGATTATCCATTCTTTTCACCCCCTCCGCCTTAATTAAGGTTGCGCCTTTGATAAGGTGTTTCCTGCTTGCCCTTGCGCACTAGCCAGTGCATTCTCTGGAGTGGCATTTCCTGCAAGGACATCACCCCACGCTTTATCCTGCAATGGAATCAACTTCCACTCTGGGGCAGTTCCTTCTAAAGCCCACGCTTTAGTAAAAGCAAGATTCGCCTGTGGAAAGACCCCTTTCTGGACCTCAGGACTTCGATAGTACCCCATGTTGGCTGGAAGAAGACGCCCTGCTTGCAACATAGCTCCTTCCACATCTGGCGTGAGTAGTGCTTTTTCAACGGTTTGAATCGCCTGCATCATTGTTTCATTCGTCTTGATCTGAGAATTGGCGATTCCCAGTGTCGTTCCTAAAAGCGGCTGTCCTTGCCCACCCGCCAAATCAGAAAGTGGCACACTCCCCCAGGGTACATTTTGCTGAGTTAAGAGTTTAGCTGAACTTGCGCCCGCGACTAAATAGGGCGTTTGCCCACCGGCAAAGGCAGAAAGTGCCGATGCATCGATGCGAAGTACTTTGGCGTTTTTCCAAGTTGAGAGTTCTTGCAAAAATGCAAGATTATTGGGATCCTCTAAACTTGGATTCCCCCCATTCATTAGCCGCCCGCCTTGCCCACTCCACCAAGCCGACAGTGTTGCAAAATCTGTAGCGACGACGGAAAGCCCTCCTTTAGCTGTGAAAAGATCCGCTAAATTAACCGGAACACTGGCTGTATCCGTTCTAAAATAGAGCAAAGGGACATCTGTCAACCAAGGAAGTGCGTACTCCTTTCCCCCAAATCGGAAGTTTGCCAAGGCAGCTGGAAACCCCTCATGATCAGAATATGCAGTAGGTGCCAATGCCCCTTGTGCATAAAGTTGACGTAGATTCTCCCTAGAAGCAATGAATAGTTCGGGCCCTTCACCACCTGCTTCAGCTTGATAAGCGAAGGCTACAAAGGTTTGTTCTGGCACATAGTTTAGTTTGATCATTACCTCGGGATGTGCCTTCGTAATCGTTTGAACTTGCGTCTGTAGCGCATCCGCCTCTGACCCTTGTAGGGAATGCCAAATATCTACTACTGCCGGAGCCAAACCGCCCGGCTGTCCCGCCTGAGGTGCACTGGCACACCCAGTAACAAGTAAGAATATCGCCACTATAGAAAGCCATCTCAATTTTCACTGCACTCCATTCAAACCTTCGTACCGATAGACCTTTACTTTTCCCTGTTGATAATGGAAAAGATACCAACTTGGCCTGTAGGATTCACCCACATTTAAGACATCTGTGCTGAAATAGGCCACTGCTGTGTTGCGGTTCCATTGACGTCGGTCAATTTCTGTGAACTCTGGAATTACTCGCTTCCAATAATCATTTCTGCGAATCTCTTCCTGCTTGGCCTTCCACTGACCTGCCTTTTCTTCAGTTTCTGCGCTCGCTTCGACACTTAGATAGTCAGGGATGAAGTTTGGGCGCTCCCACAAGAAATAATCAAAGCGCAATGATTCGCGGAGTTTCTCCCACGAAACCACCTCAAGATTCCCCTTCATCTTCGGATCATAAACCGCCTCAATGAATTCCCACAATTTGTCAAAGAGTGCTTTTCCCTGCCATTGCCGTTGAAACCACCCTCTTTGCTGCCAAAACTCAGCAAACAAATGGTAAAAATCAAAAGGAGTAGAAAAGAGTTCCAGAGCTTCATTCAAGGCGTGCGCAAACTTCCCAGAATTATAATATTTATCAAGAAGATCTTCCATGCGATGTAATTGAAGTATTTCACCATGTGACAAGACCTTAGTTTCTAGAATTGTATACGGTGGGTCTGGTGTGAAAACGAGACCATAACAATCCCCGTTCTGGCGAAGTCCCGATCCTTTAAGGACTTTTAAAAAGCCTAGCTGCAACATATCAGGTTTTACTATATAGACATCGTTAAAGGATGTTCGAAAGTTCGTCCAGTTCTCCTCTGGTAATCCCACGATCAAGTCAAGATGAAGTGGTATCCCTAAGGCCTTCATTTCTGGTATATATTTTTTCCACTCCCCAAAGTTTTGCGGACGCGAAACTATTTCAAGGGTCTGTTCGTGTGTTGACTGTACCCCTATTTCTAATTGGATTAAGCCCTTGGGATAGGTCCTAAAATACTCCATCCACTCCTCATCCAGGAGATCCCCTGCTATTTCGCAGTGAACGCGCACCCTTCCAGCATCCGGAAGACTTTCGCTTTCTTCCCGCACGATGTTCAAAATCCGAAATGCATGACGCTTGTTGGCATTAAACGTTCGATCTACAAATTTTATCGTGCGAGCACCGTTTTCTAGTAATTGGCGAAACATCTTGCGGAATCGCTCAGGCTCCAAAAATCGAACCCCCTGAAAGGTTGAGGACAAGCAATACTGGCAGTTGAACGGACATCCCCTAGTCGTTTCCACATAGACAAGCCGACCTGTGAAGTCTTCATACTCCGTATAGAGAGGTGGGAAATCATTTAAATTCAAAGAGACTAGTCTCGGAGGATTGACAACAATCGTTCCGCCATTTGTCCATGCAATTCCGGCAACATGAGATAGATTCGAGCCTTTCTGCCACGTCTGCAGCAACTCCAAAAATGTCTTTTCCCCTTCTCCCAGAACAAGCGCATCCACCTCCGGATGGTCGTGAAGAAACGCCTCGGCCTCGAACGATACTTCCGGGCCCCCTATAACAAACCGCACATTTGGACAAACAGGGCGAAGATGCCTGATCAGAGCCACGATTTCTCGGAGGTTCCAAATATAACACGAAAAGCCAATGACATCTGCCTTGGCTTCATAGATTTCCCCCGCAATTCGCTCGAGGTGTTCGTTTATGCTGAATTCCCGCAGCAAAACGTCCTGGTAAACAGCGACGATTTCTTCTCGCAAATAGCGAAGGGCTAGATTCGTATGGACATATTTAGCATTGAGGGCAACCAAAAGAACACGCAATACCGACACCCCCCTTTGTCATTAGTATATCGGTTTAGCCCTTGCATTGCAATTCCTGTACCAGATTACACGAACTCTTAACACGTCGATAAATGAAGGGATCTGTAATAAACTAAACGATTAGTTTATTACAGATCCCTTCATTTATCTAAAACCAATTATCAGCTATGAAATCCACCAGGGAAGAGGATTGGAGCGACTTTTGGAGTAAGTACCCCAAAGGTGTACCCCTGCTGTTTGAGGTACTCTATTATCTGAGGAAGAGCGTCCACCGTTGTGACCTTTGCCCCGGCATCATGCATCAAGATAATAATCCGCGACTTACCGGGCACTTGAGTTTCAATATTATGAATGAGTTGATTTGCCGGGACGAGAGGAGCTGCAGTATCTCCGCTGCTGACATTCCAATCATAGATTAAGTAATCCGCGGCATCAAGTGCATTGTAGTAATTCACATGAAAATGACCCTGAGTTCCTCCGGGTGCCCGCACAATTTGGGGGCGGGTCCCAATTGTTCTAAAAATGAGTTCTTCTGTTTGTTTGATCTCTGCCAAAAAAGCTTCTGGACTGCGATAAAGCGAACGATAATCATGGGAATAACTATGATTTCCGATTCCCTGCCCCTGTTCAAATTCGGCTTTCAAGAGGTCTGGATACCGCTCTACTTGCCCCCCCAGGACAAAAAAGGTCGCTTTAACTCCCTCATCTTGAAGAATCTTAAGGATTCGAGGGGTCGTTCCTGGATAGGGACCGTCATCAAAGGTCAAATAGGCTATCTTTGGAGGCTCTACATTAAACACTCTCACTCGCATAGCTAGACCGGGTGCACTCGGCGGCGCTCCACCCAAATCATAATAAGGGTGAATCGGGGTTTGGGGGAGAGCCGGTGGGGGTGTAGGCGCAGGGTTGTTGTCACTCTCATCCACTGGAACTAACGGGGATGTTTCGGTACTTAGTTTTGGATCCACTTTCTCTTTCTGTCCTGAGGTTGAAGCCTGCGGTATTTCCGGAGGACGAGGTGTTTCTTTCCTTTCACTGCCCAACTCTGGTGTAGGGGAAGGGGAAGGCACAGTCGTCTCCAATCCAGGAACTCCCTCTTGAGTTTGCTTAGTCGGCTGACACCCGCTCAGATATACACCTGTCAGAAGCACCAACATCACAAGAATTACGCGCCATTTCTGTTGGTGTTTAGTCCACATTAATGTCAGACCCCCTTGCTCTAAGTCGAGGTTTTTGAAGATCACCATCGCACATTTAGTTCTTGGAGACATTGAACTAAACTTCAAAAACCGAGTGAGTCTGATGAACAAATTCCCTACATGATTTATATGTCGTTATGGTCAGAAAAAGTTCCTCTGTACCCTTTTTGTTTACGACAACACATTAAGGTTTATGTCGTCAAGCGTTGCGCATCCTGTCAAAAGCATGGCTTGTTTTAGTTCTTTTGTCATTCTTCTAATCGCTAGGGCAACCCCCTCTGCGCCTCCACCATAAGCGGCAATAACAAGTGGCCTTCCAATTAGGACCGCGTCAGCACCTAATGCCAGCATTTTTAAAACATCAGTTCCCGACCTAACTCCACCGTCAACAATGACAGGAATTCTTCCATCCACTATCGCAACGATTTCTGACACAACCTCAGCTGTTCCTGGCGTATGATCGAGCACCCGCCCGCCGTGATTAGAGACGACAATCCCTGCAGCACCAGCTTCTATCGCTATTATTGCCTCATCCACCGTCATGATTCCTTTGATGATAAACGGCAACGACGTGCTGGAAATAATCGTTTTCATTTCCTCTTTAGTTTTTGGACCGACAGCTATAGTAACTAGGCCCGCCGCATCTATGTCCATGCCCACCGCAACGGCGCCTGCTTCCTCGGCTCGACGAAGGTATTTGGGCACTTCATCTAGCTCTCTCGGTTTTATAAACGGAATACCACGACCTTGAGCTTTTGCAACGACCCCCGCACCCGTATTATACATTGCAGGGTCTGGCGCATCACCCGTGCACCCTAAGGACCCTTCCGTGAGGCAACCTTGAATTATAGCCTCAGCCCATTCTTCTTCATTCAGTGCACCACCCATGTTGAAATTGTTGCCAGTAATGGGTGCAGCGAGAATTGGGGTTGAAAGTTCTTGACCAAAAAGTTTGCACTTGGTATCCGGTTTCTTAACACTATGAAGCGTCCTCAGATTTAGGCGAAACGCTGCCAGTGCTTCCACGTTATTTTTGAAGGATGCACCTGTCCCCATTCCTCCCATACCTGGTACTTCCCCGGCACAGGCTTTACCATTACATTCTGGACATACCCGACAATATCCCTTGAGTTTTTCTCGCGCAGTTTCACGAACTGTTTTTATGTTCATCTCAATAACCTCCAACTTTTAATCTATAGTTCTCGAAGTATCCCTTTTCTTCTTTAAATTTTATTCAAAACAAATCGTTCAATGGCCTCTGCCACCCCATCTTCCTCATTTGTAGAAGTGACGATATTTGCCAGGTCTTTAATTTCCGTTCGGGCGTTTCCCATGGCTACACCAATGCCAGCATATTTAATCATTTCTAAGTCGTTAAAGCTGTCACCGATCGCCATAACATCTTCCTGGTGTATACCAAAGAGCTGTGCCAAAGCAGCCAAAGCGACGCCTTTATTCACAGAGCAATCCGTCATTTCCAGGAAAGTGGGCTTAGATTTTGTAATATGCACTTTGTCTCCATAGCGTTGTCTCAGCGAAGGAGCTAACTGATCTAGTTCTGATTCCTCCGCCATAAGAAGAATTTTCTCTATCCCTTCTGGTTCCTGAGAAAGTAAACTAAATAAATCTGCTTCCTCAATATGAACACTCGCAATTTGCTCATACTTCTGTGACCATTTATTGAGTTCCTGCACAATGACACGATTTCTAAGGTAAACTTGGGCATGCGCTCCCAGTGACAAAACATCCTGAACGATTTCGGCAGCCACAGCGCTGGGGATCACGCGCCTATATAGTATATCACCGCTTAAAGCCTGTTGAATCATCGCCCCATGATAGGTGATTACAGGGACATCTAGCCCTAGTTGTTCTGCATAAGGACGTGTCGAAATAGGCATCCGCCCCGTTGCAATCGTCATTTTGACTCCTTGGGCCTGAGCTTTTTGAATTGCGTTTACCACACGCGGAGAAATAGTCCAATCATCCCTAAGCAATGTGTCATCCAAATCCATTGCTACTAAACGAATCGCCAAGACTGCCTTCACTCCTTATATACCTAACCCATTATTTCTTCGAAAAGAGACATTCCTTTCATAAGCGACAACTATTCCGAAGACTTATTCGGGCTTATCTGATTTCATTGTTGATCGACATTAACCCGCTAAGCTAAATAACGTTTCAAATACTGCCCCGTATACGAAGCGGAAAAAGCAGCGATATCTTCAGGGTTCCCTTCTACCAGAACTTCTCCGCCCCGGTTTCCCCCTTCTGGTCCAAGGTCAATCAGCCAGTCTGCCGTTTTGATAACATCGAGGTTATGCTCAATGACGAGCACAGTGTCTCCCCCATCGACCAAACGATGAAGCACTTGGAGAAGTTTATCAATATCTGCTGTATGCAACCCTGTCGTAGGTTCATCGAGAATATAGATCGTTTTTCCCGTACTACGCCTGCTCAACTCCGTAGCCAACTTAATGCGCTGGGCTTCTCCCCCGGATAAGGTCGTTGCGGGTTGACCTAGGCGAATATAGCCAAGCCCCACATCCTGTAGCGTCTGTAATTTGCGAGCAATTTTCTGGACCACTTGAAAAAAATCCACCGCTTCATCCACGGTCATATCCAGGATTTGAGCAATGCTTTTTCCTTTATATCGAACTTCTAAGGTTTCTCGGTTATAGCGTTTTCCCTCACAAACTTCACAGGGAACGTAGACGTCCGGAAGAAAATGCATTTCAATCTTGATGATTCCGTCTCCCCGGCACGCTTCACATCGTCCACCTTTCACATTGAAGCTAAACCGCCCTGGTTTGTACCCCCGCATCTTAGCTTCTGGCGTTATGGAAAAGAGTTCACGAATAAAATCAAAGACTCCAGTATACGTAGCTGGATTTGATCGAGGCGTTCGTCCGATCGGAGACTGGTCAATATCAATGACCTTTTCTAGATGTTCTAACCCTTCCAAGCGCTCGTGAGCTCCAGGACGAAGACGAGCACCATTAAGCCTGGATGCTAATCCTTTATAGATGATCTCATTGACCAAGGTGCTTTTACCAGAACCGGAAACCCCCGTCACGCAGGTAAACAAGCCCAGCGGAATGCGGACATGGATACCCTTTAGGTTGTTTTCTCGAGCGTCAAAAACTTCGAGCCACTTATCATTCGGCTGTCGACGCTCCTCTGGAACGACTATCTGTTTTTTGCCACTCAAATACTGCCCAGTAATCGATTCCTTATTAACCTTGATTTCTTCAATCGTACCTTCAGCAACCACTTTCCCACCATGAGCCCCTGCTCCAGGACCAATATCAATAATATGGTCTGCGGCAATCATCGTATCTTCATCATGCTCTACTACGAGCAAGGTATTTCCAAGGTCACGTAAACGTTTGAGTGTTGAAAGCAAACGCGCATTATCTCGTTGGTGAAGCCCAATGCTCGGCTCATCCAAGACATAAAGAACGCCCATTAAACTTGACCCAATCTGAGTCGCCAAGCGAATCCGCTGTGCTTCTCCCCCAGAGAGCGAGCCAGCGGCACGACCCAGTGTCAGGTAGTCCAGTCCGACATTGATCAAGAATCCGAGTCTCTCCCGGATTTCCTTCAGAATTTGGAAGGCAATCGTTTCCTCTTTCGGTGTGAGAGTTAGTTGATTCAGAAAGCTTATTGCTTCGGTAATCGGAAGACGAGATAAATCATCGATTGAAATTTCGCCTACCTTCACAGCTAATGCTTCCGGTTTCAGACGTTTCCCATGACACCTCGGGCAGGGGTGTTCACTCATGTACCCTTCGATTTCAGTTCGTACCATATCTGAAGTTGACTCCCGATACCGACGTTCGAAAAGGGGCACTAGCCCTTCAAAGTTGGTATTATACGTTTTTAATTGATCAAACATATTTTGATACTGAAAGAAAATCGGGGTCTCTGTCCCATAGAGCAAACCCTTCCATTGGCTCTCTGTTAGGTCCTTCAAAGGAGTAGCCATCTCAAAACCAAGATTAAGGGCCGCGGCTTCCATCATTTTCGGGTAATAACTTGACGTTGATTTAGCCCAAGGCACAATCGCCCCTGAAGCCAGGGACAAGGAACGATTAGGAATGAGAAGGTCAACATCTACGACAAGATTCGCCCCAAGCCCGGTACACGCAGGACAAGCTCCATAAGGGCTATTAAAGGAAAAAAGACGCGGAGAAATTTCTTCGAGAGCAATCCCACAATCGGGGCATGCGAAATTTTCGCTAAAGAGCAACTCCTCTCCGTCGATAATGTCCGCAATGACATTTCCCTCGCCAAGTTTAAGCGCTGTCTCCAATGAATCAGCCAAACGCTCAGCACTTTCAGGCTTCAGAGAAATACGATCGATCACCACTTCAATGGAATGTTTTTTATTTTTTACCAGTTCGATCTCTTCACTAAGGTCTCTCGTCTCTCCGTCTACTCGTACTCGAACATACCCGCCCTTGCGGGCTTCCTCAAATATTCTCTGATGTTCTCCTTTTTTGCCTTTAACAAGCGGTGCTAAGATTTGAAGTCTGGTCCGCTCAGGTAAACGCATCAGTTGGTCCACCATTTGCTGGACAGTTTGTTGGGAAATTCCTCGACCACACTTTGGGCAATGCGGATGCCCAATCCGAGCATAAAGCAGACGCAGGTAATCAGAGACCTCCGTTGCGGTGCCGACAGTGGAGCGAGGATTTCGATTCGTTGTCTTTTGATCAATAGATATTGCTGGGGAAAGTCCCTCGATGGAATCAACATCCGGCTTGTCCATCTGTCCCAGAAATTGTCTTGCGTAGGCTGAAAGAGATTCCACATAACGCCGTTGTCCTTCAGCATAGATTGTATCAAACGCCAGGGATGATTTCCCCGAGCCGGATAATCCAGTGATGACGACTAGCTTGTCGCGAGGGATATCGATGTCGATGTTTTTTAAGTTGTGGGCGCGTGCACCACGCACGCGCAGGTAGTCTTGGGTCATGCGTTGGCCTCCTAGTTTGTCGTGTAACTTTATTTCTTGTTTCCTCGCTTAGATTGTTTATACCTAGTATTACCACGTTGCTGACTTGTCATCTTATATTTATTTTCTTCCCCTTTTAGCTCAATCATCGCATCCCGGATTTCGGCTGCACGCTCGAAGTCTAGGTCGCGGGCCGCTAGGCGCATTTCGTCTTCTAGGCTTTTAATGAGTGAGGCTAGTTCCTCGGGCGGTAGTTTCGTTCCGTAGGCTCTTTTCGTTTCTGCTACTTTAGTTGCCTCTGGTGCTTCGTGAACTGCTTTACGAATGGTTTGTGGTGTGATTCCCATTTTCTCGTTCATCGCCATTTGAATGGCTCGGCGCCGGTTTGTTTCGTCGAGGGCGTTCTGCATTGAGCGAGTGATTTTGTCTCCATACATAATGACCTTGCCCTGGGCGTTGCGCGCTGCACGACCTATGGTTTGTATGAGTGAGCGGTCTGATCTTAGGAACCCTTCTTTATCGGCATCCAGAATTGCCACTAGAGAAACTTCTGGTAAGTCCAGTCCTTCGCGCAGGAGGTTAATTCCTACGACTACTTCAATCAGACCTAGGCGAAGCTCTCGAAGAATTTCAACTCGTTCAAGTGTTTTGATATCCGAATGAAGGTACTTCACATTAATCTCTAGGTTTTTGAAGTAATCCGTTAAATCTTCTGCCATCTTCTTGGTTAAAGTCGTGACAAGAACTCGTTCATCCTTAGCGATCCTTGCTTTAATTTCACCTAGCAAATCATCAATCTGTCCTTTGGTTGAACGAACTATGATTTCAGGATCTAACAACCCGGTGGGGCGAATAATCTGCTCGATTACTTCTGGACAGTGTGCCAATTCATACGGTCCTGGTGTAGCACTGACATAAATGCTTTGCTTTATGGTTCGTTCAAATTCCGTAAACGTCAAGGGGCGGTTATCCAAAGCAGAGGGCAGTCTAAAACCATAGTTTACCAGGGTAGTCTTGCGCGACCGGTCTCCTTCGTACATTCCTCTTACCTGGGGTAGCGAAACATGGGATTCATCTACAAAAAGGAGAAAATCGTCCGGGAAATAATGCAGTAGAGTGTAGGGTGTCTCCCCAGGCTCTCGAAACGTCAAGTGTCGCGAATAGTTTTCAATTCCGTTGCAAAAGCCCATTTCTCTGAGCATTTCTAGGTCGTAGCGCGTTCGCTGTTCAAGGCGCTGTACTTCTAAGAGTTTATTTTCCGATTCTAAGACCTTCAGCCGGTCATCCAGTTCCTTTTCAATATTCACTGCCGCTTCCATGACCTTTTCATGAGCTGTCACATAGTGCGAATTCGGGAAGATCGAAACATGATGCCTCTCCCCTAGGATTTCCCCAGTGAGCACATTAATTTCGTAGATGTGTTCAATTTCATCTCCGAACATCTCCACCCTAATCACTCGTTCACTAGAAGCAGCTGGATAGATTTCTACGACATCCCCTCGCACACGGAATGTTCCCCGGGTAAAAGCTATATCATTTCGGTCATATTGAATCGCTATCAGTTTGCGCAAAATCTCATTCCGATCAATCACTTGTCCCTGGCGTAACGAAAGGACAAGATCACGGTAATCATCTGGAGAACCTAAACCGTAAATACAAGAAACGCTGGCCACCACAATCACATCGCGACGCTCTAGTAGGGAAGCGGTCGCGGAGTGTCGCAATTTCTCGATTTCTTCGTTGATAGAAGCGTCTTTTTCTATAAACGTATCGCTCGATGGCACGTAAGCCTCTGGTTGATAATAGTCATAATAACTTACAAAGTACTCCACCGCATTCTCTGGAAAGTATTCTTTAAACTCACTATAGAGTTGTGCAGCTAAAGTTTTGTTATGTGCGAGAATCAGTGTGGGCCTTTGTACTTTTTTAATAATATTCGCCATCGTAAAGGTTTTTCCTGATCCTGTAACCCCTAGTAACGTCTGGTGGTTCCGACCGTCGTTTACTCCTTCGACCAGAGCATCAATCGCCTGGGGTTGATCCCCTGCAGGTTGGTAAGGGGCATGTAAACGAAATTCCATGCTCCGCTCTTCCTTTCAAATAAAATCACCTAACCAACAAAAGCTGAACAAACTACAAAATTCAACCTTAAAACCGCTAATTTAGGAAGAATAATTTATAATTCTTCTTAATTATTTTACATCTAAGACTACTGTAATTCAAATTATACTTTCACAAAAACTATTAAAAGCCGAGGTATTTTCGGCTTTTAATGTTTTTTATATATTATTTTACTGTTGCTTTTCCTTATCTGCCTTTTTACCTTGATCTTCTGAGCTTCCCGCCGCTTTAGGTTGCTCTGTCTGTTGCTTTAACATTTCAGGAGGCACTGTTTTCACTTGTTCATTGGCAGTTTTCTCTGTACCAACGACTTTACCTTGGGCGTCAAGATATTCACGGGTTGTTTCTGTCTTTATCCGTTCCGTCACCTTCTCAACTCCTGCAGGAACAGCGCTCGAGTCTTTTGACTTGCCCTGTGAATCGGAGGCTGAGCCTTGCTTATTCCCGCTTTGCCCCTGGTCCTGACTCTTCTTGTCTCCTCCTTGATCCTTCGATTGATTTTTAGATTGAGACGCTTTCTCCGTTTGAGCCTCTTTTTGTTTTTTATCTTGTTCTGCGTTCTTCAGTGTTTTGGTGTAACTCTTTTGGACAACCGCAATATTTTCTGGTGTTACCGCCTTTACTGGGATAACCTTGGCCGGAATTTCCCCTTGATCACTCGTGATCGATTCAGTAACTTCTAAGGGTTCCTTTTTTATAATCTTTTGTGCCCATTGATAAGCATTGACTCCTTGAAGATAAGGGGATGTATCAATATCTCCGGCCTGAGTACCGCTAACCATCCTATCTAAAGATGAAACACTGGCCTGTCCTCCGATCAGGACAACCTTTTTATCTAATTGTGCCTGCTTCAACACTTCGTTGGCCTGAGCAGCTAACTTTTCGGTATGTGCCAAAATTCCTTGAACCTTACCGGGATTCTTCTGGATAAAATCAGCTAAAGCAGCTTTAGCAACTGATTCAGAACCCGAAGGACTCGGAATACTTTGTACTGTTATCTTAGGATATTTAGTTAATACGGCTCTATTCCCAGCTAAGCGTTCTTGGAATCCACCTTCAGTTGGGTCTCCTTGTAATACAATAATCTGACCCTCTGTTACTTTACTAACCAGAGTTTGAGCCATCAACTCTCCCACCTTCTCTTGGTCAGGAGTGATGATCCCTTCAGGTTTGACACCCGCAGGAAGTTGGGTCAAGGCCAAGACCGGAATTTTGTCGGATTGAGATTTCTGCAGAATGCTTTCATTCCCGCCTTGATAAATCAGGATCTTTGCATCTTTAAGGGGAGATTCTTCTGTTGTTGATGCATTTTTGTCTATATACTTCACTTTCACGTTTTCTTTCTTAGCCAAATCATCGATTCCTTTGGAGATAAGTAGTTTATTGGGATCATCTTCATTTAAAGAAACTGCTATGATAGTTTGCGATCCACTCGTCTTTTTAGAACTATTTTTGCTTTTGTTCCCTAAAAGGCCTTGTAGACCACAGCCAGTTATGGTTAAACTAAGACATAAAGAAAAAACGATTAATAATAACCGTACTCTCCTTGACATAGCACACGCTCCTTCCCCCACGCGACCTTTCATTCTTTAGATTAGTTTTCCCTCCTGGTCCCAAATAATGCAATAGAAAAGGTAACTAAGTGGAATTTGGGGTTATTTACCTTAGTCGTTAACGGTGTATGCTCACCTTAACCGTTGAGCTTGTCCTAATATTTACATACAGAGTTTTTCCAGTGCTTTCGTAAGAGTTTCATCCTTAGCCTTCTTAGTTTCGTTCTGACTCATATCATTAAATAATAGAAAGGAGGGGTTTCATTGCCCATCAAATTAGAACATATCTTAAAGCGGGTTCAGGCTTTACCCCCCCTGCCCACATCTGCAATGCACGTGATTGCCCTGACCAAAAACCCCGAAACAACCGCGAAAGAACTGGAAACTGTTATTGGGCAGGATCCGGCGCTGACTGCTGGCATGCTTCGCCAAGCAAATTCCGCCTATTATGGCTATGCGAGACGAATTTCTTCCCTACAGGAAGCGATTGTCATGCTAGGCTTTCAGGTGACACAAGGGTTAGCGATGTCTGCAGCGGTTGCCCCCTTACTAAAGACCCAACTTGTGGGTTATGAGATCGAACAAGAGGGTCTCTGGAGGCACTCTATGCTCACCGCTATGGCCGCGAAACGTCTGTGTCGAAACCGGAAATTCCCTTTCGGCGATGTTGCCTTTACCGCAGGCTTACTTCATGATATTGGAAAACTGATTATCTCCGTTTATGTTCAAGAAGTGGGCGATTATCTTTTAGAAAAAGTAACTAAAGCGAATCTTTCCTATGTCGATCTTGAGGAAAAAGTCATTGGCTATAATCATGCGACAGTCGGTGGATTTTTGGCCAAGTCTTGGAATTTACCGGAGGACCTCGTGCAAGCGATTTCCTTCCACCATGCCCCTTCGCATGCGCCAGACTATTCTCAATTAGCGAGCGTTATTCATGTTGCCAATGGACTTGCGAGTTTACTAGGCGTGGGGGGTGGCGTAGACAGTTTTCTAAATCCCCTACAACAAGAAGCTCTCAACCAGCTGGCGCTCAAAGAATCTGACCTTGAACTTCTCATGGCTGACCTTGGAGAGTTTCTTGTAGACCCAACCCTATTCAGTTAAGGGCCTCGATCCAATACAACCCATTGTTTTTAAATCACATAAAATTTGATTAAGCACAGTTTCCCGATAGCTATCCAATTGTTCAAAATTCACGGTATCCATATAGATCCCCTTAAGTTGAGACCTGTGTGTTTGCCAAGACGCTAAGGCCTCTATTAATTTTGGACTAAAAGGTCGTTCTAAGCCTTGATCTCCCAAGCTTTCTGGATTTCCCTGCCAGATCGCCAAATGCCTTTCGGGGAAAACAATCCCAATTACTTCATCTGGATTTAGAGGATGCAAGACGATTTCGATCATTTGTCCCAATTGCTGCGCTTCGCGCAAGACCCAGTCTAAGGCATCGAGCGTTTCCTCCCCTTCAAGTCGAATTTGATCGAAATCTGCCAAAAAATGGGGTGCTAGATTGAGCCACCCTTCCGACGTTAAGCCGTGCAAGAAATATGGCATAATAACGCTTTTTTGCAGCAGTTTAAGGGCATTTTCTGCAAGATGCCAAGGACCAGTGTTCTCTTTTTTTACTTTTAACCTGGACGAATTCCCCAAAATCCAGGCTATATCTTCTTTCTCTATGCGAGGTTTATGTTCCCTTTTTCCGATCAATGACCCAAGTTCTGCCGCTAACTCTTCCTCCAAAGTCATCTGTAACCCCTGAAGTCGATTTTCAATCTTCAAGATCTTTGAGTGTTGCTTTTCTAGCTTGCGTTCATCGCTGAACATGCTAAAATCAATGAATTTCTCAACAACACCCGGAGCACGCCAACGCAGGGGAGAAACTTCCGTGGCATCCAACATCGCTAACCCCATGCAAGGCATAATAAATCCTGCCATTGAATCTGGATCCCGTGCCGAACGCAAGAAATCGATGTCATATCCCCTATCCAGCAATTCCAAACCAATAACCTTTATTAGGGTTGATTTACCTGTCCCTGGTCCTCCCAATAAGACATAGGCCCGTTGCCAATTCGGCATCATGTTCGGCAAAAGAGATATGTACCCCCTAGTGGTCATTCCTTCGGCAAAGTAATGTCTCACCCCAGTCTTATTTCCCATGTTTGTCACCCCCGTCATTTTATATTCAGCGTAGTCTATGCACAGAGGGCAACAACGGTCACTATCAGGTACCCTTAGTAACCTAGTTTCGCCAAATGAAAGGGATTCACTATGGAAAATAATAATGGCACGCCTTTTTTATAAAGCGTGCCATTTAAAACCCTTATTTCAGTTGCCCTTGTAACGTTTGGAGAGCCTTTTGAAGTTGCGGATCAAAATTCGTGTCTGTTGGCGAAATAGTAGCTGTTTGCCCTTTACCTAGTTCCACCTTAACATCCGGTTCAATTCCCTTTTTATGAATATCTACCTTGTTAGGTGTTAGATATTTGGCCGTTGTCAGTTTGACACTGGTCCCCGAATCCAAGGGGAAAATCGTTTGCACAATTCCTTTGCCAAATGTTTTTACTCCCACAAGACTTGCCGTTCCTTTATCCTTGATCGCCCCTGCTACGATTTCAGCCGCAGATGCACTTTCTTCATTGACCAGTACCACTACAGGCATTCCCAAATACGTTCCCGTGGCCATTTTTGTATCAACGTTTCCTTGCTTATCTACAATATAGACGACGGGTCCCTCTGGGATAAAGTAACTGGCAACCTGAACCGCTGCATTAAGTTCTCCACCGTGGTTATACCTCATATCCAGGATAAGTCCCTTAAATTTCTTAATGTCCATTGTATTTAAGGTTTCCTTAAGTTCCGTCCCCGTATCTGAAGCAAACTGAGAAATATTGATATAAGCAATATCTGGACGACCAGGTAATGCTTGACCCTCCACTGTTGGAACTGAGATATTCTCTCTCATTAAATTCACAGTTGAGGATTTCTTCGTGCTTTCCCGATAAACGCCCAGGGTTACTTTCGTCCCCGGATTTCCACGCATTAAGCTTACCGCTTTGTCTTGCTCCATACCGACAGTCTCTGCCTCATCAATCTTGACAATGACATCGCCTGGTAGAATGCCTGCCTTACCAGCTGGCGAATTCTTGATGGGGCGTAAAACCACGAGTTTTTTGGGATCTTTAAGACTAAGAACAATTCCGACTCCACCGAACTTTCCTTCAAGCACCTGGAAAAGTTCTTGATTCTCCTTGGCATTCATATACGTCGAATAAGGATCTCCTAATACATCTACAATGCCTTTAGTCGCGCCTTCAACAAGCTGATCTGTCGTTACCTTTTCTAAATAATCATGACGAATTAGTTGTACAACGTGAACTAAGCGTCCCACGTTATCAACGTTGGCAATCACGATCCCTCCTACCAACGTGGTCACCAATACCGAGAATATTAAAAGAACGACTCCGACGTGTTTAGCAATTCTCTTCCAGTTCCATTCCTGCAATCAAGTCAAACCCCTTCCCTCAAGTCTCGTTCTATTATATGCTAGTCCCTATGTAGAAATACTGCTTATCCCATCAGTCCGGAAAAAAACGCAAGGGATCAGAAGGGTTTCCGCCTTCACGGACTTCAAAATGCAGATGTGAGCCTGTACTCCACCCTGTAGAACCGACATATCCAATGACTTGATTTGCTTGAACCGATTCACCTTCAGTAACATTCAAGCTGGACTGATGCCCATAAAGTGAGGATACCCCACTTCCATGATCAATAATCACCATATTTCCATAGGCCGTATTCCATCCGGCCATTATGACGACCCCTGCTCCGGTAGCATGAACCTGCGTTCCTTGTGGAGCAACAATATCTGTTCCGGAATGCAAACTCCGTTTGTGGGTAATGGGGTGAATCCGCCAACCGAAGGGATCACTGATTTCGTAAAAGCCTGGTACTGGCCATACAGAGATTGTACCACTCACTCCTCCGGTACGTGCCGCCTGAAGTTTCCGTATTTTATCTGCCATAGCATTCGATTCGGATTCTAAGCGGTCAATATCGTCAAACGCAGCTTGTTGGCTCTTCTGATTTTGATCTAAGGCAATACGCTGTTGTGACTTTGTCTTTTCAAGATCTGAGCTGACTGAAGACGCCTGCGCTTGAAGAAGGGCAGCTTGATCCCTTCGGCTCTGCAAATCGCGGTTTTTTTGGGCTATTTGTTCCTTTTGGGATTTAATATCCAACAATAGCTGCTTATCATTGTCTATTAACTTAGAAAAATACTCCATTCTAGTTATAAAATCACTGAGGTCTGAAGACTGAAAAAGCAGTTCTAAATAGCTAATCTGACCACTCTCATAGATTCCCCGGGCTCTTTTTCCCAGGGCACTCTGGCGACCTTCTAGCTCTTTTTGTTTTTCGGCCAGTTCCTTTTGCGCTATGATAACTTGCGATTGGGCTTGGGCATAAGCGGCCTGTTTCTGTCCCAAAAGGACCTGCGCTGCGGCTATTTGCGTTTCAAGCTGAGTCAGTTGAGCCTTCATCTTCTCAGCTGTAAAGGTTAGTTTGTTAAGCTGACCTTTGGCTTGATTCTTCTGATTGATAATGTCCTGCTGCTCCCCTAAGGCATCCCCTAGTTCATTGGCCCGAGAGGGCAATGCGGATGCCCCAAGTATCACAAGGCTCATTATTACCATCGGCGCCAATTTCTTCTGGAACAAGGAACTCCCTCCTCTCCATAACCATACCGTTCTGTTTGAATCTTGGCATATGATAGCCTTTATCAATACACTTATGTCACCGAAATCGCATATCTAACCCAAAAAGCGGGGTATTTCTCTCATTAATTTTTATGCTCTGAGGAACTTCTGTAAAGATAGCCCGCTCCCAATAGCGCCCATTGCCATCCCTGCAAGCAAAAGACCCGCAGAGACTTGATGAAAGAGGATGGTATTTTGAACAACCGGAAGAAACGTTAAAGTCGACAGGATATACATAGTTATCCAATTATAGCCCATGCCAACAATGCTGGCTGCCAGCGCACCTCCAACAAGGCCTAGTGCCATGCCCTCAATAAGAAAAGGCCAACGGATGAAGCTATCACTTGCACCCACTAATTTCATGATTTGAATTTCGCGACGGCGGGAAAAGACATTCATTTTAACATTAATAGAAATCAACACGACAGCAGCGATTCCAAACGCTCCAACAACGCCCAGACCAATCCACCTCAACCATTGAGTGAACTTCAAAAGTTTATCGACATATCCCTGTCCGTAGCGGACCTTATCTACCCCAGGTAGAGCGGCTACCTTGTCAGCTAGAATTTTTACATTTTGTGGATCCGTTACTTTGACCGTTAACTTATCTGGGAAAGGATTCGTTCCCCCGAGATCTGCCAATAGATTATTTTGCGTTCCACTCATCGTCTTGCCAAAATCATTAAGGGCTTGGTCCTTGGTCACAACCGTCACCGAAGCCACCCCAGGCATCCCTTGAACCTGAGTTTGCAAGTCTTGGACTTGTTGTGGAGTTGCGTTGTTTTGAACAAATGTTGCAATTTCCAGTTGAGATTCAAATGATTTCGCCATATTAGAGGCGTTGGCCAGAAAAAACACAGAAAAACCCAGAATCACTAAAGAAACCATGACGGTTAATACCGATGCAATGCTAAGCCAGGGATTTCGTTTCATGGAGTGAGCAGTTTCACGCAGAATATAGCCAGCAGAATTAAACATCATAGCCATATCCCCCCTGTTCTTCATCTCTCGCAACCCGTCCGTTTTCTATGGCAATAACCCGCTTTTGCATTTTATTCACGATTGCCCTAGCATGAGTGGCCATGACAACCGTCGTCCCTCGTTTATTAATATTATAGAGCAAATCCATAATCTCCCATGCTGTTTCTGGGTCCAGATTGCCGGTCGGTTCATCTGCTACTAACAGTGCGGGATTATTAATGATTGCCCGTGCCACGCAGACACGCTGTTGCTCCCCACCCGACAATTCATGCGGATAGGATTTCTCTTTGGCTGCGAGCCCGACAAGTTCCAATGTCGTACGTGTACGTGTTAGGACTTCTCGCTTCGCCACACCGATTACTTCAAGAGCAAAACCCACATTTTCGGAAACCGTTTTATTGGGTAGCAGCTTAAAATCTTGAAAGATCACCCCAATGCTACGCCGTAAATAGGGAACTTCTCGTTCTTTCATACGTACCAGATTTTTATTATTAATCTGAACCTGTCCCCGCGTTGGAATTTGGTCACGATAAAGCAGACGAATTAACGTCGATTTACCAGCTCCACTCGGACCTACCAGAAAAACAAAATCCCCTTTGCCAATTTTAAGATTGACATCGACAAGGGCTCTGGCACCGTTTGGATAAATCTTGGACACATTTGTCAATTGTATCATACTGTCCTCCTTGATTTTCGCACGCCTCGCCCTTTTTTCTCCATACCCTTTAAACCATTCGACACATGTCGTGAATTTCCTGTTTGAAATTTAAACAATCCGCTTAATAATCACTGTGCTTTGTTTCTTTGTCTGTTAGGTTCTTGTCTCTGACCACTCCCTACTCTCACTTACGCTAAGAAGGGACCGGCGCCCACAAGAGTGCAAGTCCCTTCTTCATACGAAGACAGATTCAGCAATAGTTCTGCATAAAATTACCTCTTTTTAGCAAGAACCTCATGAACTGCTTTGATTAAATCAGCCTTGGTTAAGCCGAATTTCTCAAGAAGTTCCAGCGGGCGACCAGATTCTCCGAACGTATCTTTAAGTCCTACGCGTACCATCGGTGTGGGCTGTTTCTCACCCAGAACCTCCGAAATTGCGCTTCCCAATCCACCGATAATATTATGCTCTTCCGCCGTCACGACAGCTTTCGTTTGCTTGGCAACTCGCACAATCGTTTCCTCATCCAGTGGTTTCACAGAGGCCACATTAACAACGCTTACGCTGATTCCTTCGGAAGCAAGCGCAGCGGCCGCCTCTAAAGCTATGGACACCATCAAGCCATTAGCCATTATCGCTACGTCTGTACCTTCTTTGAGGACATTCGCCTTACCTATCTCAAAGTGATAATCCCCCCCGAAAAGCAGCGGAACCTCGAGTCGCCCCATCCGAATATAAACGGGGCCTTTGTAGTTAGCAGCAGCCAAAATCACTTGACGAGTTTCTTCCCCATCTGCGGGAACTAAAACCACCATGTTCGGAACGGCACGCATGATAGCCACATCTTCGATGGCCTGATGAGAACCTCCGTCCTCTCCCACAGTAATTCCTGCGTGAGTCGCTGCAATTTTAACATTTAGCTTAGGATAAGCAACAGAGTTTCGGATTTGCTCAAAGGCCCGTCCAACTGCGAAAATCGCGAAGGTACTGGCAAATGGAATTTTGCCTGTCGCAGCAAGCCCAGCAGCGGTCCCAATTAGATTTGACTCTGCAATACCCATGTTAAAGAAACGCTCAGGATACTTTTTCCCAAAGTCAGCGGTCTTGGTCGACTTCGATAAATCTGCGTCTAAGACAACAACATTGGGGTTTTCGGCCCCTAAAACTAGAAGAGCCTTGCCATACGCATCGCGTGTCGCTACTTTATCAACCAAGGTTTAACGCCGCCTCTCGTAATTCTTTCAGTGCCTGCTCGCCTTGTTCAACGCTGGGCGCATTGCCATGCCAGCCTGCTTGATCTTCCATGAAAGAAACCCCTTTGCCCTTGATCGTCTTAGCAATAATAATAGATGGTTTTCCCTTAACCTGCCTAGCCTCAGCAAACGCCGCGATCAGAGCATCTATATCATGCCCATCAACTTCGATCACGTGCCAACTAAATGCCCGCCACTTTTCCGCTAATGGAGCTGTACACATGACGCTATCAGTGGTTCCATCAATTTGTAAACCATTGTAATCTAAGACAGCGGTAACATTATCTAGTTTATAGTGCGCAGATGCCATGGCTGCTTCCCAAATTTGCCCCTCTGCCATTTCACCGTCACCGAGTAAAGCGAACACGCGATAATCCTTGCCATCCAACTTGCCCGCTAGTGCCATTCCATTGGCAGCTGAAAGACCTTGCCCTAAGGAACCCGTCGACATATCCACGCCAGGTGTCTTCTTCATGTCAGGATGCCCCTGGAGCATGTGGCCGGTTTGCCGTAGGCCCTGCAACTCGCTTTTAGGAAAATACCCCTTCTCCGCGAGAGCGGAGTAAAGCACAGGAGCCGCATGTCCTTTTGAAAGAACAAAGCGATCTCGGTCTGTCCATTGTGGCTCTTCTGGATTGATTCGCATTTCACGAAAAAATAACGTGGTTACAATATCAGCGGCAGATAAACTCCCTCCGGGGTGTCCAGATTTTGAAGTTACCAGCATGGAAATAATATCTTGACGAATAACATTGGCTATTCGCTTTAGGTCAATGGTAGTCAAGTAATTCCCTCCTTCAGCTATGTCATTTTTTTATTGCACAGTTTTAGTCTTCTGCAGAAATGATGCTATAAACGCATCAATCTCGCCATCCATAACTGCCCACACATTTCCTGTTTCCTCGTTGGTACGATGATCTTTGACTAGGCTATAAGGATGGAAAACATACGAACGGATTTGACTTCCCCAAGCAATCTCTTGCTGTTCACCACGGATTTCAGAAATCTCGTTTTCCTGTTCCTTACGCTTTAATTCTAGCAACTTCGCCTGTAAAACGCGCATGGCTGCAGCTTTGTTTTGGGTCTGTGAGCGTTCACTCTGACACTGAACAACGACCCCGGACGGCAAGTGTGTAATTCGAATAGCAGAATCCGTCTTATTTACGTGTTGTCCACCCGCCCCACCAGAACGGTAGGTATCCACCCGCAGATCTTCCGTATCAATCGTTATTTCATTGTCCTCCGTCACTTCAGGGATAACATCCACAGAAGCAAATGATGTATGACGACGTCCTGATGCGTCAAACGGCGAAATTCGCACTAACCGATGCACACCTTTTTCAGATTTTGCATACCCGTACGCATTTTCCCCATTGAAGGATAGAGTAGCGCTTTTGACACCCGCCTCATCTCCAGCCAAGAAATCCAGAGTCTCCACTTTATACCCGTGTCGCTCTCCCCAACGTATATATAACCGATAGAGCATTTGCACCCAATCCTGGGCTTCTGTACCCCCGGCCCCCGCATGGAGAGTTAAAATAGCATTATTTCTGTCATAAGGACCACTAAGCAGTATTTCTAGTTCCAATGCTTCAAATCTCGAGTGAAGTGCCTTTATCCCTTGCTCAATCTCCGGCTCAAGACTCACATCATCTTCCTCAGAAGCTAGTTGCCATAGGGTCGTAGTATCCTCGATTTGATGCTCTAGTTCTTCGTAAATCTTGATCTTCCCCTGATGAAAAGCCAACTCCTGCATGGTTTTTTGAGCAACGTCAGGGTTATCCCACAAATCTGGCCGCTGAAATTCTCTCTCCAGAGCACTAATCTTTTCTATACGTTGAGCGACGTCAAAGAGAAACCCTCAAATCTGCCAAGCTCAATGTTAACGTTTCCAATTCTTTTTTCCAATCAGAAAGCACTTATATTCACCCTTCCAAAACCTACTTCTTAGTCTCTACTCCACAACACTTCTTATATTTTTTACCACTGCCACACGAGCAAAGATCGTTGCGTCCGATCTGGTCCCCGACATGTACTGGTTCGCTGGGTTCCCCTTCATAGCGGTTTTCTGTCACATTTCGCGGTTGTTCAGGAACTTCTTCCCGAACTTGAGGGGTAACGCGCATCACATAACGGATAATATCGTCCTGAATCGAATCAATCATTGCTTGGAACATTTCGAATCCTTCACGCCTGTATTCAACGAGCGGATCTTTCTGCCCATAGGCACGCAAGCTAATTCCTTCACGCAACATATCCATCGCATCCAGATGATCCATCCATTTGTTGTCCACAACTTGAAGCATCACAGCACGTTCAATCTCTCGCATTAGATCAGAACCGAACTGTTCTTCACGACTGTCGTAGAGAGCTTTCGCTTTGTCCAGTAACATTTCTTCAATTTCTTCTTTTGAAAGATCGATTAACTGTTCAGTCGCCAAATGGATTCCTGGCAGGAAGAAACCTTCGATATAATCAGCCAAAGCCTCTAAATCCCAGTCTTCTGGGAATGTGCTTTCCCCACTAAACATACTTATGCTGTCCGTCACTACTTTTTCTAACATATCCATGATGTTACCGCGTAGGTTTTCTCCCATCAGCACCGCACGGCGCTGGGCATAGATCACCTCACGTTGTTGATTCATGACATCATCATAATCAAGGACGTGTTTACGAATATCAAAGTTACGGTTCTCCACGCGTCGTTGAGCAGTTTCAATAGAACGGGAAATCATCCTGGACGTAATCGGCATAGAATCATCCATACCTAGTTTGTCCATGATGCCCATGATATTTTCCGCACCGAACAGGCGCATGAGGTCATCTTCTAATGAAATAAAGAATTGGGTTGATCCGGGGTCTCCTTGGCGACCTGCACGTCCGCGCAACTGATTGTCAATTCGTCGGGATTCATGACGTTCTGTGCCAATAATATGCAAACCGCCAAGTTCAGGCACGCCCTCACCCAAAATAATATCTGTTCCCCGGCCTGCCATGTTCGTAGCAATGGTGACCATCCCGCGCTGTCCAGCTTGTGAGACAATTTGCGCCTCTTTTTCATGGAATTTTGCATTAAGGACTTGGTGAGGAACACCACGCTGCCCCAACATATCACTCAAATGTTCCGATTTCTCGACAGAAACCGTCCCCACAAGAAGCGGCTGTCCTTGGGCATGGCGTTCAATGACACTTTCTACGACCGCTAGAAACTTACCTTCTTCCGAACGGTAAATCACATCTGAGTCATCGACCCTGATCATGGGTTTATTTGTAGGGATTTCCACAACATCGAGCTTATAAATTTTTCTAAACTCTGGCTCTTCTGTCATGGCCGTTCCGGTCATTCCAGAAAGTTTGTTATACATTCGGAAATAATTCTGAAACGTGATAGTAGCCAGGGTTTGTGATTCTTTTTCGATCTTAACGCCCTCTTTGGCTTCAATGGCCTGGTGCAGACCTTCACTGTAGCGACGTCCGAACATCAGGCGTCCGGTAAATTCGTCGACAATAATGACTTCTCCATCCTTAACCACGTAGTCGCGGTCCCGTTTGAAGAGGGTCTGTGCTTTCAATGCCTGGTTTACATGGTGGGCCAACTCTGTATGAATATCCTCATAAAGGTTATCAACACCCAACATGCTCTCCACTCGGCTAACTCCTTGTTCGGTAAGAGTGACAACCCGCTCTTTTTCAATGACTTTATAATCATCTTCAGGTTTCAATCGGGGAATAATCATGGCCACACGAAAATATAATTCCGTGGGCTTGTCCGCTTCTCCTGAGATAATAAGAGGAGTTCGTGCCTCGTCAACGAGGATCGAGTCCACTTCGTCGACAATAGCATAATTAAGGACACGTTGAACCAAAGCATCTGGTCGAGTAACCATGTTATCCCGCAGATAGTCAAAGCCGAATTCGTTATTGGTCCCATACGTAATATCTGCGGCATAGCTATTCCGACGTTCCTCATAGTTTAAGCCATGCACCACTAGGCCTACGGAAAGACCAAGAAACTGGTGAATTAGTCCCATCCCTTCACTGTCCCGACGGGCTAGATAATCATTGACTGTCACAATATGAACCCCTTGACCTGTTAGGGCATTCAAATAGGCCGGCAAGGTGGACACGAGGGTTTTCCCTTCCCCTGTGCGCATCTCAGCAATCCGGCCATCGTGCAGTACCATACCTCCAATTAATTGCACATCATAGTGCCGCAGACCTATAACTCTTCGGCTGGCCTCTCGAACAACTGCAAAAGCCTCTGGCAACAGAGAATCTAGGCTTTCTCCCTGCTCCAAACGTCCTCGGAATTCAGCGGTCTTGCCACGCAATTCATCATCGCCAAGGGCTTGGATCGCCGGTTCAAAGCTATTAATCACTTCAACGCGCTTTTGATATTTACGTATTTCTCGCGCATTATCATCAAATATACTTAAAAAACCCATTATGTCCACCTTTCTCAATCCTTATGTTCACTAATTTTAACATCCTTGAGAACCGACTGCAACCAAGCCAGGCTAATTACCCATGGGATATTTATCCTATACGATGGCAAACCTTCCGAGGCATTCCAAACAGCACCCCTGACGTAAGATTAAATACCAACATCTCATGCACTTTCAGTGATCCTATCGATGTATTGCCTAGGTCAAACTATACGATCTGAAAACTTCTGACTTCTGAATATGTATATTGAAAGGCCCGCAAATGCGGGCCTTTCGCTTGATTTATTAAAAGCGACTATTTTGTCCGAGTATGACACACGACTTACCCGGCACATGGCTGTTTAAGTCTGAGGTTGAAGCAACCCATAGTCCCCATTGTTGCGAAGATATACCACATTCATTTCTTGGCTTTCTGCATTTGTAAACACAAAGAAATTATGTCCCACAAGATTCATCTGCATGATTGCTTCCTCTACAGACATAGGCTTCGCTGGAAATTTCTTATTCCGAACAACTTCCTCATGGGGTTCATCATTCGCAATGACGGGTTGTTTAGGTTCATGATCCTTCAAGACCTTCGAGCGCATCCGCTTATTTATTCGTGTCCGATATTTATCGATTTGGCGTTCCAACTTCTCAACGACCATATCAATGGAAGAATACATATCTTCAGTTTCTTCTTCCCCGCGTAATATCATACCATGGATTGGGGCTGTTACCTCTACCCGATGTCGATCGCGCTCGACAAGCAAGGTGACCTGAACGTCCATGAACTCATCAGAGTATTTTGCCAACTTGCCTACCCGTTTCATAACATACTCTTTAAGTGCATCCGTCAGTTCGATATGTTTACCACGAATAATAATGTTCATTAATTCAACCCCCTTTTAAGATGGTATACATCTACTATTCCCGATTTACACAAAAAATCCTGCTATTTAAAATTTGATCCTAATATTTTTTCTTGTTAAAGCAAAAGAGAATCGTTGTCATTATCTCAACGGTTCTCTTGCCAGGCATTTCATAAAAACCTCGTTAACGGACCATCACGTTAGAAGCTTGCACACCGCGTGGACCTTGCGTAACGTCAAACTCAACGGATTGTCCCTCTTCAAGAGTACGAAATCCATCTCCAATAACTGATTGAAAATGAACAAAAACATCTTGTCCATTCTCCTCCTGCTCGATAAATCCATATCCTTTTTGTTTGCTGAACCATTTGACTTTACCTAACACCTGGCTACACCCTCCTTGAATTTGTTCATACCATTAGGAGGATACCCAGCATAGGCGAACTCTAAACAACGGACTTGTGTGTCAAGCGCTCAGTCTTACGACGCAGAGCAAACTAATCGTTCAAGCTCAGCTATACTCATGCAGAAAACGCTCCGGGACCCAAGTCCAGGAGCGCCTTTCTACATAGCGTTTACATTTATCCCCTACAACCCAACCCCAGACGAGCGCAGACGGTTCGCTCCCCGTCAGCACGCCACTGGGACTTGTCCATGGATGGACTGATGCCGCAGTGACAAGGATGGCATGGAGCGGTGCACATGCATTCTGCCCATAGGTTTGGCAAGCCAGCGAACCGTCCAGCTCGTCAGCGGCGTAACGTGCAGACGTGTGCATAAAACGCTCCCGGACCAGCCTACCCAAGAATCGCGTGTACAACAAGCTCCTTCTATAGAATTTTACTCAAGAACGCCTGTGTCCGCGGATTCTTAGGATGAGCAAACACCTCGTTAGGTTCCCCTTCTTCCATGATGATCCCTTCATCCATGAAAATTACCCGGTCGCCCACTTCACGGGCAAAGCCCATCTCATGTGTCACCACAACCATGGTCATCCCTTCTCGTGCTAAGTCTTTCATAACTGCTAGAACCTCTCCCACCATTTCTGGATCAAGAGCAGAAGTAGTCTCATCAAAAAGCATAATCTTCGGTTTCATGGCTAAGGCTCGCGCAATCGCTACCCGTTGTTGTTGACCACCTGAAAGGCGATCCGGATATTCGTTCGCTTTATCAGATAGACCAACTTTGGCCAAAAGCTCTAAACCAATCTTTTCTATTTCCGCTTTATTCATTTTGCGAACAATTACTGGAGCCAGCACAACATTCTGGAGGGCTGTCATATGGGGAAAGAGATTAAAGCGTTGAAACACCATGCCCACTTCTCTACGAATCGCATTGACATTAACCTCGGAGTTAAGAGGAATTCCATAGACGGTAATTTCCCCACTGGTCGGCTCCTCGAGTTTATTTAAGCAACGCAAGAAGGTGCTCTTTCCCGAACCACTTGGGCCTATTACAACAACCACTTCTTTTTCGCGTATATGGCAATCAATGCCTTTCAGTACTTCAAGTTTACCATAGGATTTATGCAAGTTCTTAACGTAGATCATTCTTACCCAGCCTCCTCTCCATATAGGCAACCCACTGGGAAATCAACTGAGTCATTAAAAGATAATAAAAAGCAACGGCTATATACATAGGAATGGGTTGGAAGGTCCGTCCAGCAATAATCTTACCACTATAGAAAAGTTCTTGAATCGCGATGATAGATAATAAAGATGAGTCTTTCAGCAAGGCAATAAATTCATTGCCCAGAGGAGGAACCACTCTTTTAAAGGCTTGAGGAAGGATTACATAACGCATAGACTGACTATGAGTCATCCCTAAAGAGCGGGCTGCTTCTGATTGCCCACGATCAATCGACTGAATCCCTGCTCTGAATATCTCGGCAATATAAGCGCCTGAATTAAATCCCATTGCCAAGACTCCAGCAAAATACTGATAATTGTCAGGCAGTGTTTCCCAATGAAGGAATTTAGGAATTAGAAAGTAAACTAAAAAGATTTGAACGAGCAACGGGGTGCCTCTAAAAAAGTCAATATAAGCGATAGCAACCGCCCTTAAGATCTTTGTCTTTGACAACCTCGCCAAGGCCATAATGAGGCCGATAACAACTCCGATAGCAACTGCACCTGCAGTCAGCTCCAAAGTGAGTAGCGCTGCTTTATTCAGTATAGGGATACTGTCAATCGCGGCCTGCCAGTTTAATCCCACAGAAAATCCTCCTTTTTCTTTAATTTTTCGTTCTTAGTTTTAGTGAAAATAGATAAAATTAGTCCAAACGCAAGTATTTCCGTTTTTATCTTAACGCCGATTAGAATTATACATTTTAGCGCAAATTTATACAAGTAAAAAAGCGTTCCAGAAGAATTCTGAAACGCAATTAAAACGTAAATTTCAAATCTTATAATGAGCCTAATCCAAGGCTATTAGAAATTTTGCGTGGTTTACTTAAAATTTCGGTGCATCCTTTTTGAACCACTTTTTATAAATATTATTGTATTGTCCGTTATCCATTAATTTTTTTAACGAAGCATTCATTTTTCCTGCCAATTCTGTATTTCCTGATTTCATGGCTATTCCATAATACTCTAAGCCAGAATCTGCATCCACTGAGTCAATCTGGGCATTAGCATTTTGCGCTTGGAACCACAATACTACCGGCGCATCAGCCACAACCGCATCCACTCCGCCGTTTAGAAGATCGTTGAGAGCGTCTGGTGTTGTGTCATATTTTTTTGTTTCTACACCAATTTTTTCGACTGCAAATTGCCCTGTCGTATTGAGTTGAACCCCAACCTTTTTGCCCTTTAAATCTGCCAGTGTTTTAAAGTTAGCCCCTTTTTTCATGGCTATATACTGACTACTTTTAAAATACTTGTCACTAAATTGGACAGTTTTAGCGCGATCATCCGTGATTGTCATGGCTGAAATTATTGCATCATATTTTCCTGCTTGTAAAGCCGCAATCAAACCATCAAACGCGGACGTCTCTATTTTGACCTTATATCCCATATCAGCCCCCAGAGCATTAATGAGTTCAATGTCAAACCCCGTTGGTTGTTGCTTTTCATCCATAAATTCAAACGGAGCGTAGGCGATATCAGACCCAACCTTCAGAATCTTTTCAGCAGGAGCTGGTGTTGGTGCTGGGGCGCTGGTGCTTCCGCAGCCAGCAAGTGTCAAGAGACTTAGGCTAAGCAATCCGGTTAAAACAAGACGAACCTTCGATTTAAACATTTTTATTCCCCTCTCTTTCAGCTGTGTTAATAACTTCCCTGACAGACTATTGTGTTATACACAGCTCATCCTTGTGGTTCCAATTATACATACTTATGAATTTTTATTCAATACCTTTTTTTTCTATCCTTTTTAGACATCTTTATTCTTATTTTTTCAAGCGAGGATCTAAAATATCCCTCAAACCATCTCCAAAAAGGTTCAGCCCTAGAACAGTTAACGAAATTGCAATTCCGGGAAAGTAGATCATATATGACGCGTTATTAATAAACCGACGACCATGAGCAATCATGTCGCCCCATTCTGCCTGTGGAGGTTGAACTCCTAAACCCAAGAACCCCAGCGAAGCTGCTTCTAAAATGGCGGTCGACATTCCTAAGGAAACTTGTACAATTAGCGGGGCTAAAACATTGGGAAGAATATGGCGTAGAACTTGACGCACAGATCCAGCTCCGATCGATTTTGCTGCTTCCACATATTCTTGAGAACGTACGGCAAGTACTTGTCCACGCACGATACGAGCATAAACAGGGATTCCCACAATCCCAATAGCAATCATAGCGTTTCCTACACCACGTCCCAGTCCGGTCATGATCGCAATAGCCAAAAGTATCGATGGGAAGGCTAAGAGAATATCGGTAAAGCGCATGATGACATCATCCCAAACTCCTCCAATGTAACCGGCGATCAATCCCAACATTGTCCCGACAGTAAAAGAAATTCCAACGGCGATGACCCCTACCATAAGGGAGACTCTCGCCCCAAAAAGAATCCTAGATAAAATATCGCGCCCAAATTCATCTGTTCCGAACCAATGAGCTGCAGACGGTGTTTGTAAGCTCACACTTAAATCTGTCTGAAGATGATCGTACGGCGCTAGTAATGGGGCGAATATGGCGATAAAAATCATAAAAAGGAAAACGAAAAGCCCAAGAACTGCCATTTTATTACGAAAGAATCGACGCAAGAGAAACTGCGAGGTTTCTGCCTTGTCCTCTTGTACGAGTTGAGTTGTTGGTGATTCTGATGAAGACATAGGTTATCCCTCCTTAAGCGTAGTGAATCCGCGGATCAATGAACGCATAAAGGAGATCCACGACCAAATTTACCACAACATAGACTGCTGCACTAAGAAGCACTGTTCCCTGTACTAGGGGGAAATCTGAGTGATCAATCGCCATGAACGTTAACGATCCTACACCTGGCCAGGAAAAGATCGTCTCTGTAAGGACTGCTCCACCCAGCAGGCTTCCAAACTGTAACCCGATTACCGTGATAATTGGGATCATAGCATTTTTTAAGGTATGTTTCAGGATTACAGCCCGCTCACTTAGCCCTTTGGCCCTCGCTGTTCGGACATAGTCCTGACGGATCACTTCGAGCATACTTGAACGTGTCATTCGGGCAATGACTGCTGTCGAGGATGCCCCAAGAACAACTGCAGGCATAATAATGTGACGAACAGTGTCTCCCAACGCACCCCAATCTCCCGTCTTAAAGCCATGTATGACACTGTCAATGAGAAAGAACTTCGTATAAACTACCATATCAACTGATGAGCTCAACCGATTACTGGTGGGAAGCCAACCCAAGCGAACTGCAAAAATATCGATGAAAAGGAGCCCCAGCCAGAAAATTGGCATTGATACGCCAAGCAGGGCTCCTAACATACTCATATAATCCAACGCTGAGTATTGTTTAACCGCTGAGATGATCCCTACTGAGATTCCCATGATAGAGGCCAATAACAAAGCTACAACGGTTAGCTCAATCGTTGCTGGAAAGCGTGACGTGATCTCTTTGGTGACAGGCTCCTTAGTAAACAATGACCTTCCCAAATCCCCAGTCACTGCACCACCGATAAAGTGTCCAAACTGAACATAAAGGGGATCATTTAATCCGAGTTCTTGCCGAAGTGCTTCTTGTTTTTCCGCCGTGGCATGTTGTCCCAAGATGACTGAAGTGGGGTCGACCGTAAACACATGCAAAACGAGGAAAACTAATAGTGATACTCCAAAAAGGACTGGGAATAATAGAAATATTCGGCGTATAATGTACCTCAGCACAATTTTTCCTCCAAACACACTTACCAAGGGCAAGCCCTTGGTAAGTCAGTAGCATATTTAGATAACCAATTATTTAGTTGCTTTGTCTAACGACTTTAGGAAGTAAACCCCTGTCGGATGGATTTTGAACCCTGTGATACTTTTGCTTGCAGCAGCCATATCCATTGAGCTACTTATGAATACCCATGGTGCATCTTTGACGAGAATCTCTTGGGCTGCGGTGTAATCCTTGATTCGCTCATTTTTATCGGAGCTTTGTTGTGCCTTCATGAGTAATTCATCATATTGAGGATTATTGTATTTCGCATCGTTTAAACGGCCATTGCCAATTTGACTAGAGTGGAGTAAGGCATACAAGAAGTTATCAGGGTCTCCATTATCTCCTGTCCAACCATACAGATAAGCTTCTGCTTTGCCGTTCTTTACATTTTCTTTGTGTTCTTTCCAAGCCGCAGAGGTGATTTTCACGGTGACCCCAACTTGTTTCAAGTATCCCTGAATCGCCGTGGCCAAGCTATCTCCTCCAACTGAATTGTAAGGGCGTGGATTTGGATAGCTGATGAGTTCGAAGCTTAAGTTATTATCGTAACCAGCTTCTTTTAAAAGTTGTTTGGCTTTCGCCTGATCAAAGGGGTAAGGTTGCAGATCTTTGTCATAACCGAAAAGAATTGAAGGCAAGGGTCCGTTAGCTAATGCAGCATTGCCCTTGTAAAGGCTTTTCACCATTTCTTCTCGATTAATAGCCATGGAAATTGCTTCACGAACTTTAGGATCATTAAAGGGTTTACGGTCTGTGCGCAATCCCATATAGTTGATATTCATTCCCGGAGAAGTGCTAAAGTTAAGTTTTGTATCAGCTTTTAATTTTTCAACATCATTCGGATCGATGCCATCAATGATATCCACTTCGCCAGCCAAGAGTTTATTGGCTCGTACGGAGTTTTCTTTGACCACTTCAAAGACTAGTTTGTCGATTTTCGGCTTGCCATCCCAATAGTCTTTATTGGCTGTGAGAGTGATCTTAGAATCCTTTTCCCAACCAGCAAAAACAAATGGGCCTGTGCCAACAGGGTTTGAACCAAAGTCTTTACCGAATTTCTTAATAGCTGTCGGAGAACCCATAGGAGCACTCAACGACATTGCAAGGTTCAAGAGAAATGGGGCATATGGATTCTTTAGGACAAATTTAACGGTGTTCTCATCCACAGCAACGACTTTGTCCACCATGCCAAGCGTAAAGTCAGCATAAGGCATGTCAGCCGTTGGATTCGGTGGGAGTTGTCGTTCTACATTAAACTTTACCGCTTCGGCATTAAAGGGCGTTCCGTCGTGGAATTTAACCCCCTTGCGAAGTTTGAACGTCCACTCTTTTCCATCTGCAGACGTGCTCCATTCTGTTGCTAGAGAAGGTTCTACCTCAGTGGAACCTTCTTTGTATCGTACCAAGGTGTCAAAAATATTAGCCACAACTTTTGCCGATTCGCCATCCTCAATCATGACTGGGTCTAGGCTGATTGAGTCTGCTCCACGTGCCAAAATCACCGTTTTGGCTCCTGCGGCCTGGCCTGATCCTGTGGTGGTGGTCCCGCCGCATCCAGTGAGCAAGGTGCTCACTAGAAAAAGGGAGGCGAGAACCCCTGCCAATCTTCTTCTCATTCCTTTTCCTCCTTCTGTTAATGGACTATTAAGATCCTGTTAAGATGTAATCTATGTATTCTATATACTTAAGTCAATTCCTGCTTTAAGAAGCTAGGTTATCCTCAAAAATCGTACTTTTTTGTTTTAATTTACGATTATTATACAAATAATCTCATTTGTTATGGTTAATACTAGATTTTAAATGTATCGATTATGTCTATATGATAGCACAACATCCTTTTGACCAACTGCTACCGAATCGAGAAATGAAGACTATAAATCATCTAAAGTATAATTAATTTATCCCCCGAAGTTACACACAGGTAGGTGTGTATAATGTGGATAAGTGTTGTGGATACCCTTAATTAGCTTGAAGATCTGTGGATAACGGTGTTGAAAACACATCAACTTTCTCTGTCTTTGTTAGATGATCAACCGAGATCCACAATAACTCCGTAATACAAGGTACTCAAGGTTAATACAATAAAAAGCATTGATCAACTAAACGTCAACCAATGCTTGTCAATTCATAATAATTTAATTCAATATACTTATACTTTAGTACTTGAATTAATATTGTTCGCGAGCTGGGCGGTGGTGCTGATAGCACTCACGGCAGTATACTGGACGATCGGATGTCGGTTGGAAAGGAACTTGAGTTTCTACTCCACAGTCCGCACATACGACGGTAAACATTTCGCGTGATCTTCCTTCTTGAGAGTTACGGCTTGCTTTGCGTGCGTTACGGCATTCGCGGCAACGTTGTGGTTCATTTTCGAAACCCTTTTCAGCATAGAACTCTTGTTCGCCAGTTGTAAAAATAAAAGTCGCTCCGCAGTCTTTACATACTAGATCTTTGTCTTCAAAGGCCATGAAAGATATTCCCCTTACGTAAAAAAATGTAATAGGCTGTGCCCATCCACTGATATTATAACTCTATTCACACGAAGGCACAAGTTTTTTTTCTAACCCAGCGGCTAAGCACAAGCCATAAATTTCATGTGCTCCGCTTTCTCGCAATACTTCTGCCACGGCCTCAAGCGTTGCCCCCGTGGTAGTTACATCATCGACAAGCCACATATTTTGCCCTTTAATATTCCCGGGTTTCCGTACTATGAATGCACCTTTTAAGTTGAGCAGACGTTCCTGGCGGGAAAGAAGAACTTGAGATGATGTTGGCTCTATTCTCTCAACTCCTGGGATTATCGGCAATCCCAATTCCCAGTGCAACATCGAAGCAATAACTTCTGCCTGATTAAAGCCTCGTTCCATTAAACGAGCTGCGTGCATTGGCACAGCCACTACCCCTTCGACGGGAGGTAGCTGATTAATGGCCCAATTTGAAAAAGGCCGAGCAATTTCAAGCAAGCGTCGAGGCTGTGCTTTGAATTTGACAGCATGAATAAACTCCCTTAATCCTCCGGAGTAATGTCCCCAGGCCACAATTCGATCAAGCTGTTTCGGCCCCTTTCCAGCTCCACAGTCGAGACAAAGAATATCCTCTGACATAATTAATTTCCCGCACCCCCTACACCGACCGAGTTCGGGGTGAAGATAGTTTATCGTGCAAGATGGGCAAATTGGTCCGCGCTCCACGCCACAAAATGCGCAAGCTCGTTCGTCCGCATACCAAAGAGCACGGGTGATTTTGGTTGCTTCCTTCCAAAACCTCTTCAAGTCGCCTAGCTCCTTTCTTCTCCCGTATCAATGAGCCCCAACTCTAAGGCGCGCTTATTTTGCTCCTCAATCCATCGAATCGCTGTACGCATGGCTGGTGTCATACTTTTAGACATAAATATGACCTTTCCTTGAGGGTTTTCTCGGGTTCGACCTACCCTTCCTGCCATTTGCACTAAAGCGCGTTCATCGAAAACAGTATGATCTGCGGCGAGAACGACCACTTGAATTCCTGATAACGTAATACCTCGTTCCAAAATAGTTGTGCTCACAAAAAGATCATATTCACCCTGACGCAACTGCTCAATTTTGTTCAAACGTCCAGGGTCTGCACTGTAGCTGCCGTCAACACACCAATGCTGAAATCGTCGTTGAAAGCATTTAATCCAAGAGTCGATCCAAGAAATCTTCGGGACGAAGACCATCACCGGCCCTTGTATCCTCAATGCTTCGATTTGAACTGCTAATTCTCCTGTACACTCATTAGGCTCTAAAGCATGACGAATTCTTTTCCATATCGGAACTGGCAAAGGGTTGCGATGATGACGTGCCGGTAGACGGATAAGCCGCATTTTACCTTGTTGAACCTTCTTTAACCCTTCAGGTGAGGGGGTCGCCGTTAAGTAGAGTATCTTTCCGCCTTGGCGCAAAGCATAGTGTAATCCCCACTCTAGAGCACGATTTCCATGATAGGGAAAGGCATCCATCTCATCCATAAAAATTACATCAAAGGCCTTCCAAAACCTTAATACTTGGTGTGTGGTCGCTAACACTAGCCCCCCAATTTGATACTTTACCGGGGTTGTCCCTGTTAAAACTTGAAACGGATAATCTGGAAAGTCTCGTAGAAATCTCGGTACAACGTCATGAATGACATCCTGGCGAGGCGCTGCAAAAAGCACAGATTTACCCTGCTGCAATGCCCATGCAGCAGACGGAAAACATACCTCGGTTTTTCCTGCTCCACACGCAGCCCAGAGAAGTGCCATTTCTTCAGTTGGATGTTTTATAAATTCAAACACTTGGTCACTCGCCAAACTCTGGGCTGACGTTAATTTCCAGTGTGGCTGGAAAAACACCTCAGATGGGCCATCCAAGAGTGAGCGATGATCGCGATAAAGCACGTCCAAAGAAGAGCTTGCTCCGATACTCTCACAGCTACGACACGTTGCGGCCATCCCGTAAAGACTTGGCCACTCTTCCACATCCTTCTCCCCACATCGTTGACACTGCCAACTTCTTCCCTGCGCTTTCACAGATGGAACCCACTGCGCCCTTCCCTGTTGCACATTAAGGTGAGCGAATTTGGTAATCTCTTCATTATCAATTTTAAGTTCTCGGGCGATTCCGTGAAGATCCCCGTTTGAAAGTTGCCGTCCTAAGACAAGTTGATTGAACGCCTTTCTAACCTGGTTATCTTGATAACCATTTCGATCCTTATTCAATAATTCTTGAGGGATCAGCGTTGGCCGACTGATTTCCTCCCAGGCAAAGTCCAGTGTATTCCAGCCAAATACTTTAAGTATCTTGAGAATTTCTGTCTGTGTTTCCCTCCGGGTAGACCTATGCCAAAAACTAAAGTGTTTCCCCCTATTTAGCCGCTCCTGGACGACCTGAATGGCTGCCAAAGGAAGAGGGGTATTCAGAACACTTATCACACCCAAATCCAGCTTGTCCCTCTCTAAAAACGGAGAAAAACTGACGTCACCGTTTTCATTCAACGTCAGGAAAAAGTTCATACGCTTCTCCCTCCCTGTGGTTACTCCCGCTCAAGGGAGTTATCTCGCCTTCCACATCGCAATTAACGTAAAGCGAGGATTCGTAAATTTCCATTTCCGGGAATCGACGTTGGAGACAAGATATGTAAATCTCATTTGATTGAGATACCATGCCTTGATGAACACAAACACTGATCCACAATGGGACCCTCAATTTTCTACTCAGCCTAGGTAATTCCTTTTGCAGATGCAAAAATTGCTTCTCCAAATCGCTATTTCCTAAGTTCAAGTCCGATTCACGGTAATAAACATAGTTTAAATTATGCGTTCGACTGCCAAGTCCTTCTTTCCATGTTTTAAGGAAAACTTGCCATTTGTACGGGATATTCCATTCAAGGGGTGAATCCATGATCCACAAAAGAATGCCCAAAATCAACACAACTCCCGGTAAAAACGTCATAAAACTCGCCTCCTACTCCCAACCTATGTTTTTGCTAGGGGTTGCGTGAGTTGTCTTTGGCGGGCATATTCAGCTAGGAGCCTGATATGTTGAGAGGGTTTAAAATCTCGGTAACCTTGCCACAGCAACCGATCAGTTGAAGAGAGGATGACCACTCTCCCTTCAATTCTTCGCGGAACATCTTCAACCCAGTGATAGAGACTATTGGCTGTTTCGGGGTGTGTTCGCCTCTGTACCTCCGCAGCCTCCCAAACAACTGATTGTGCCCATTCGTATGCTGCCAGGTCAAGCGGTTGCCAGCTTAGCACCTCCTCTACAGCCTTCAATCCAATCTCCGTCTTTCCCCACCGAAGTAAGAATTCAGCTTGCTCTCGCCGCGGTCTGATTTGCGTCTGATCCCAGGATAAACTCGTATTCCAAAGTTCAATACTTCGTCCAGGATCCTTTTCACCCAATTCAACAGCCTTCGTATTCCAGGACCGTTCTCTCTCTAAGAGTGTTGGATTCAAAAGGACGCTTCCACAAAACAAACACATGATTAGACTTAAAAGAAGCATCCCTCTGTTCCAAATATCCGAAACTAAGGTATTCGTCATAAAGAGATAGCGAGGATGTTTAACTCTTTTTCGGATGCTCCCGAAAATCATCCAAAATAAAAAGCCCAGCGAGCTAAACGAAAAATCCGCATCTACCAAACTATGTAGTACCAAAAACGCCAAAGCACTCCACGCCCGAGCCTGTGCCTTAATTTCTTTGAGTTCCACCTCTGATTTCCATAGTACACGGTTCCCCCAAGTCTTCAAGATCTGAATTAACGTGAAAACACCCCAGATCACCGCACATATGATTCCGGGAGCACCCTGGTTTAGAAGGACATTGATTAAACTCGAATGTGGATCTGCCGTCCAATAAGGAAAGCGTTGAATCGTGGGAAAAGCCAGCCACCCTCCTGCTTGAGGCAGACCCTTAGCGTTCCAGGCTAAACTAAGCCCATCCTTATAATAGACCAACCGTTCCTGCCAACTCGTCGAAGTAAGGCCCCATGACATTAGGTTCTCCCAGGCCGTTCTATTAAAGAAAACGATGAAAACCATTCCGGCAATTCCCAGAGAAATCACCCATAGCCTTCCTAAATAGACACCTAATAGCTTCTTCTTCACATGAAATCTCTGATTCAAGGCCAGCGAAAAAGGCTTGTGGCTCGTTCGAATCCACAGGAGAAGCTGTTGGCCCGTCAAAACGGCTAAAAACAAGCCGACTCCAGCTCTCGAGCCTGTTCCCAGTAGAGAAATCCCCAGGAATATTTGAGCTGGCTTCCTACGTGAGTAAACCAAAAGCACTGCTCCTAAAAAAGCGGCTGTAGCATTGGGGTATCCAAAGACAGAACTTAATCTTCCCGCTACTTTACTCACCCAAGGAACCCACCCAAGGATAGCGACAACAATCGCCACCCATTCCACACGTTGTGCTAAAAGTTTCTTAGCTAATTCATCCGAGGAGATCTGAACCCCAAGCCGATAAATGAACCAGAAAATCCCCCAACGTAAGGCTTCAAGTAATCCGTCCTTAACCCTGACGGGGTGAATTACCCCTAATACAGAAAAAAGTATCATCCCTAGAAGCAAAAAATCGGTCAGGCCAAACGCAGAATTCTTTTCCGCAATAAAAACGAATTTATGATTTAGGTGAGATAGCAACACGTAACTCGACAAAGCAAATCCAAAAATCATTAATTCCTGCGGAAAATATAGACCATGGATGACACTCAGGGCAAGAAAAAGAGCTAGGAGATCTGCTGTTTTGCTCCTAGCTCTGCTGACTTGATGTAACGTTGATTCAATCACTACGCAAGGGTCTTTCGCTCTAGGAAGAATTTAAGGGTACCTTCTGCGACTAAGGCATCCCCAACATACGCTTTGCCCTGAGCGACAGCAAACGATTTGCGTAGTTTTACAAGATCCAATTCCAAGCGAAGCTGATCTCCGGGAATCACTTGCCGTTTAAATTTAACGTCGTCTAAACCAGCAAATAAACCCAAGAAGCCCGCATACTCCGGCAATTTAAGGATAGCTACTGCCCCAACCTGGGCTAGTGCTTCCATGATCAGAACCCCTGGCATAATAGGGTGCCCTGGAAAGTGCCCTTGAAAAAAAGGTTCATTGATGGTGACATTCTTGATTCCGACCGCCCTTTTTCCTTCTTCCAATTCTATGATACGATCTACCAGAAGAAAAGGATAACGATGAGGAACAATCTCCTGAATTTCTTGGCTCTGAAGCATAAAACTCCTCCTTAAATCTATCCATCTGCGACTTGCAGATAGGTACCCGTTTGTCTTATGATTGGAGATAGGTATTTTCCTACTCGCACATAGTATAACCAAGTTTAAGTCTGAAGGGAAGATAGCATTGCATGAAAACCCACAGAATTTTACATATCATAGGTGGCGGAGAAATCGGCGGGGCAGAGCAGCATGTGTTATCCCTCCTCAAAGGTTTGAACCGAACTCATTTCGCCCCACATCTTATCTGCCTTACCCATGGTCCTTTCGCAGGCCTTGCGCTCGATCATCAGATTCCTACTCAGACCTTTCCAATGCGCTTCCCCCTTGACCTGTCTCCTCTTCCTAGCCTCATTCGTTGGACTCGACAACAAGGGATAACCCTTATTCATACCCACGGTTCTCGGGCCAATCTCCTCGGACGTTTGAGTGCAAAATGGATGGGTATCCCCTGTCTATCCACTGTACATAGCTCCCTGGCCCATGATTATAGTTCTACTTGGTCTGCTCGTATGGCTTTAGGACTCGACCGCTTAACCCTGCCTTTGACTTCTGGGATTATCGCCGTATCTGAATATTTAGCAGAGGAAGTTGCTTTGAGAGGCGGCCGAAATATTGACACTATTTATAACGGCCAAAACCGCTTACTCATTAAGGATCCACATTCTGCTCGACAACACTTCCGCGAGCAATGGGGAATTCCAACCGAAGCGCTCGTCCTCGGAACGATTGGTCGACTCCATCCCACTAAAGGACAAACTTATCTTATTAAAGCCGCTATGCGAATGCGTTTAACCTTTCCAAGCCTTCATCTTTTGTTAATCGGAGAAGGTCCACTCCATCAAGACCTAGAACTCGAGCTTGAACGCAATTCCATTCCCTACACCCTAACCGGATACCTTTCCAATGCTTATGAAGCCCTACCTGCCATGGACCTTTTTGTTCTACCGTCTATTAGTGAAGGTATGGGGTTAGTCCTCCTCGAAGCGATGCAGGCCGGAGTTCCGATTGTTGCCAGTGCTGTCGGAGGAATCCCAGAAGTTGTCCGCTCTGGAAAAGATGGACTACTTGTTCCTCCCCGTGATGTAACAGGTTTTTCCGAAGCGTGCACTTCCATTCTCAAAAATCCCGATTTATCGAAATCCCTTGTTCGTTCCGGCCAAAGCCGCTGGTCCATGTTTTCTATTGAAAATATGATCTTAAAAACCGAACAAGTCTACACTCGTTTACTTACTAAAGCTATTCCGCCTGCCAAAAAAATATCCAACATTTAACAAAGGTTTTCTCCACATTCGAGGAATTCCCAAAAAGAGGATTATTCACCATTTAGGCGAATAATCCTCTTTGTCTTTACTGTGCTTCTTTATGCAACAGCTTTGGTCTTCATCCTTCACTCTTGCAACTATTCTTTAAATTAACTTGATGCCAAAGTACCTTTAAAACAAAACGTGGTAACACGGTTTGGCGTTTCCAGCGCCAGGGTTCTTTCCACAAGCGATAGAGCCACTCCACATGAAGTTCTTGAATGCGTTTTGGCGCGCGAATAACTGTCCCGGCGAGCGCATCGAAACTTCCACCTACCCCTATACTGACCGTTGCTAATCCTGGATGCTCCTCAATCCAATATTCCTGATGTGGAGCCCCCATTCCAACAAGCAACACATCAGGTTGAAAACTCCGAATCTTTTCTAACACGAAAGGCTCTTCAGCCAAACTAAAGTATCCGTGAAGGGCTTCTAAAATAATCCCAGAGTGTTCCCGGCAAACTCGATTCGCCGCCTGTTCGGCAACGCCTGGTTTCCCACCCAGAAATAAAATCCGCCATTTCCCCGCATCAGCCGCTGGGAAGAGGGCCTGAACTAGATCAATCCCGGTCACTCGCTCTTGAACTGAAGTACCTAACCGTCGGGCAGCCCAAACCACCCCAATACCATCCGCGGTAACTATATCTGCAGAATTAATAAGCTTTTTTAGCCGTTGGTTACGATCTGAGGCATAGATCATTTCTGGATTAGCGGTGACCACCCGCATTGGAGCCCGATTTTCTACTGCTTGACGAATCTGCTCTACTGTTTCCTGCATAGAATATGTGTCTATGGTAACTCCAAGAATGTTGGCTTTCATAGATGATCCTCTCTAATTCTCTAATGCTAAAAACCAGCATCCAATACCTTACCCGTACCAAGAGCCACGCAAGAAATCGGATCCTCGGCTAGACTAACCGGTAAACCTGTCTCGCGAGACAGACGAATGTCAAAGCCGTACATTAAAGCGCCCCCTCCTGTCATAACAATTCCTTTGTCGAGTATGTCAGAGGATAATTCTGGTGGAGTTCTTTCGAGAACTTCTTTAACTCCAACGACGATCGCCTCAACGGATTCCTCAAGCGCAACATAACACTCTTGAGAATTGACCTTGATAGTTTTGGGCAAGCCTGTAATCAAATCACGCCCGCGTATATCTATCTCCGCTGATGGACGGCCCTCTGGAATTGCCGAACCGACTGCCATCTTAATTTCTTCAGCGGTACGTTCTCCAATCATGAGATTATGCTCCCGTCGAATATATCTACTAATCGCCTCATCAAATTTATCCCCGCCTACCCGAAGACTTCGTTTTGCCACTATACCATTTAGCGAGAGGACTGCAATATCCGTTGTTCCCCCACCAATATCTACGACGAGATTTCCATTCGGCCCAAAAATATCCAGTCCTGCCCCGAGTGCCGCAGCATACGGTTCTTCTACTACCTTGACATCCCTAGCTCCTGCCTGATAAGCCGCCTGTTTAACTGCCCGTTGTTCAACTTCTGTTACTCCGGACGGAATACAAACTACGACACGCGTTTTGAAAAAGGGCCAGCGCTTAGCACCTGCTTTCTCAAGAAAATATTTAAGCATTAGTTCTGTGGTCTGATAATCCGCGATTACTCCATCACGCATCGGGCGCACAGCCACGATATTCCCCGGAGTCCTGCCAATCATTAACCTTGCTTCTTCTCCCACAGCAATTCGTTTATTTGTATTGCGATCAAACGCAATAACAGAGGGCTCATGTAACACAATTCCCTTTCCTTTGGCATAAACCAAGACACTTGCTGTACCCAAATCTATTCCTAATTCAATTCCAAACATTAGTGGAGGTACCCCTTTCGTCATCATAGCTTGTCCATCTTGATATTAATATATAAACAAATAGCATAATCTCCCTTACGGGAGATTCGCTATTAAAGTTTGGTACTAAATTTCATTCGTGATTTAATCGCTAATCCCTTTTGTAGATACAAATTTTTTCGCATATTTTCTTGCAAATTTTTTGGTTACTTTTAATTAGTATCTTAACTTCTAATTTTCCTGGTATTTTTTCCGAGTTGCCTCTCCTCCCCGAATATGTCGTTCTGCCTTGTTAGTCTCCAAAATATGCTTTACTTCCATGGATAGCTTCTCATTGACCAAGGGTAAGCGTTCCGTTACATCTTTATGTACAGTACTCTTGCTAACACCGAAAACATCAGCCGTTTGCCGGACCGTTGCACTCGATTCCAAAATGTAAGTCCCAATATCAAGCACCCGTTTTCGTATATATTCTTGCACGTCAGAGCCCTCCTTCGTCCACAAGTGTAGTACATTTATATGCGTGCTCAATAAAAAAAGACATCCATAAAGAATGTCCCCTAATTGGTAAATGCTGTGTATTAATTTAGCTGATTGTCATGGTTCAAAAAGACATCCTCAAAGGATGTCTTTACACGGAAAACTATTGTGCGCTTTAGTTTTTAAGTTCTAGCCCCTGTACCTTGTCACCATGCCAAACCTCGTAATGAAGTTGGGGTTGATCGCTTAACCCCTCTGCTCCAGGAAAAAATCCGACTTGTCCGATCCTTTCCAAGGTCTCTATTGTCTCACCATTGTTGACACTGAGGTTATCTAAACCTCCGTACGTGACCAGCCATCCACCGCCACAGTCTAGGGTCACCTTCTGCCCTAGAATGGGATCCTGCCCCGCAAAAATAACTTTTCCTCCGTGAGTAGCTCTGATTATCGTTCCTTCCGGTTCAGCGTAATCCATTCCCCCATGAAAAAGATAGTTATCAAGGACTTCGAAATAATAATTTCCTATGCCCCGAAATACCTTCCCCTTCACCGGGCTGGGAAAGTCTTTAATAGACAATTCTGATTCGACTAAGTCCGCCTTGAGTGATAATTTCTTTTCTTCACTGCTACCTTGACTCATATTGTCAGCAATTGTCTGTTCTTCTGTCTGTGTCGAAAGCTCGGTTTTTTTTCCGTCCCTCGTTTCTCCTTGTACACTCACTGGCACTTTTGCTGAAACCGTTCGCACTGTTTCCACTGTTTGAACTTTCTCTTGGGCAGACTCGTATAAGACACTTTGATACCCAATGCAAAGGATTAACCCTCCTACTAAAAAGGAACTCGTCCAAACTAAAATCCAGCTTTTATCCCATTTTCGTATGTTCATTCGACTCACCTCTAACCTCTAGCCTTGCCGAATGATGCAGCTTTTAGACTCTTCGAGCACACTGAAATTAACTCCTTGCTTATTGCTTATGCCCCAACAACATAAGCTTCGTGCCTGGGTAATAATGATCAAGAATCTCTTCCACTTTCTTATTCCCTTTTGCCAAATCATTGGCTCCCCATTGCGACATTCCTACAGCATGCCCATTACCATACGTCGTTATAGTAATGTGCTCCGGTTGGACTACCCATTCGATATCCGTTGAAGAAAGTCCTAGCAATTTTCGCAGTTGAGTTGCAGGATACACATTGCCCAGCACTCGAACATTCTTGGCCCTTCCCACCGCGGTTCTTTCTAAAATCATAAAATCCCCTAATGTAAATGAACTCGCTGGTCTCACGATCCCCAACTTTTTATAGATCTCTTGAGGAGTAAATGAAACGCTTTTAATATAGCGTTGTAAGTTTTCTTCGCCCGAACTTACGTTTAGCAAATATGGACGAGGAGAACTCCACACTTCCTCTGACCGCTCTGTTGGCTTTCTTCCGCTACTACTATGGTAATATGCCTCAATATATTCCCCGTTGGTCACAAGGACCTTCCCGTATGTTTCTGTCACGGCCTTTTGTATCTTTCCTCGATAACGCCAGTAATTTAGCCATCCCCAATTGTTCCTCATTTGCGCCTCAGAAAACCAAGCCTGCGTTTGCACGGTAGTATCCACATCATATCCGCCCTCTTGCAAATTACCTAAACTTAATCGTCTAGCTGCATAGGTCCGTGCAGCTATAGCCTGAGCCTTTAGGGCCTCCACCTCGAATTCTGCTGGCATTTCAGCTGCCACAACCCCCAACAAATAGTCTTCAAGTGGAAACTTCTTAACTTCCCCATTTGGCATCAGAACACGGATTTGCACATCTTCACTCATGACCTTCTCCTTTTGCCAACGCAAAACGCTCCATGGAATTATCAAAGCAATACTAATGGATAACACAATGAGCCATACCCACTCTTTTTTCATGAACCCTCCTGCGGTACGAGCTTTTTCTAAAATCTATGCAGAAGGGATTTAGATTATGAAATACAAAAAGGAACAAGGAGTAGTTAATCTACTTCTTGTTCCTTTTCTATCCCATAGAAATCTCAAGAACACTGCACAATGTAGCAAAAGGACGTTCTTGGCTAGCGATTATGCTAGTTAAGAACGTCCTACTCAAACCAACTTTGCTTTAGCGCTTACGCAACAGCCCCCGAGCGCCTATCGTCGTTCCAAGCCCCCGTCGACCCAAGTCCAGAGGAAGTTTCTTAGCTTAGATAGGCACGTGAGCGGAATCGCGTCAATGAGCGCAAACGATAAAGCGTAAAGAAACACCGCCAAGGATGGCAAGGGACGGCGCACACGCAGAACTACCTGGAAGTTTTGTGTTTTAGCGTCAAGCGAATACATAGAGCGAGTACGAACGCGCTAAGACACTGACTCTCTCTCTAATCACCGCGAACTATATTAGCCCCTAAGCGAGAAAGTTTCTCCTCCACCTTCTCATAACCACGATCTATGTGATGAATCCCTCGAATATCCGTTGTCCCCTCAGCTGTCAATGCCGCTAGTATTAAAGCGGCTCCAGCTCGTAAGTCTGTCGCTGTTACAGGAGCCGCATTAAGTTGCTGTATCCCATGAACTATGGCACTCCGTCCTTCAATCTTGATGTCCGCTCCCATGCGTTTTAGCTCATCTACGTGCATAAAGCGGTTTTCAAAGACCGTCTCTGTGATTAAACCGGTGCCACCCGATCGTGTGAGAAACGCCATAAAGGGTGCCTGTAGATCCGTAGGAAATCCAGGATGAACCTGAGTTTTGATATCCACCGCATTATAGGCACCATCTCTCCTAATGCGGATCCCGTCCCCTTCTTCCACCATGTGTATTCCAGCCTCTTCCATCTTGGCAATCAAGGGTTTCAAATGGTCGGCAATAATATTTTGAACCAAGACATCGCCGCCCGTTGCTGCTACCATTAGTAAATAGCTTCCTGCCTCGATACGATCTGGGATCACAGTGTGAGTGGTGCCGTGAAACTCTCGAACTCCTTCAATATGAATAATGCTTGTGCCCGCGCCACGCACTTTTCCTCCCATCTCGTTCAGAAAGGTTGCCAGGTCGACAATTTCTGGCTCTTGGGCTGCATTTTCTATGAGCGTAGTCCCTTGGGCCATTGCAGCAGCCATCATTATATTTTCTGTGGCTCCAACACTTGGATAATCGAGGTATATTCGGGCTCCCTTTAGACCCTTTGAGGATACATCTAAAAATCCATGATCCATTTTGACTTCGGCCCCTAAGGCTTCCAAACCCTTCAAATGCCAATTAATGGGACGCGAACCTATGGCACATCCCCCTGGATGGCAAATACGAACATGTCCCTTGCGGGCCAGTAACGGTCCCATTGTGACAATCGACGCTCTCATCTGAGAAACAAGGTCATACGGAGCCTCAATACTATCTATCTCACGGGCATGGATTTTTAGAGTTGAACCGCTACGCTCAACCGTTGCACCCAAAGCCGAAATAACCTGATTCATCACATTGACATCCAATAGATCTGGAGCGTCATCTAGTTGAACGGGTTCGGCACATAGCAAACTTGCCGCTATAATGGGAAGTACGGCATTCTTTGCCCCACTTACTGTGATCGTCCCTTCCAGTGCTTTTCCACCTGTAATTGAAAGCTTACTCAAATTCTGAAGACACCCCCTGTCCTAGTCTTAATTATTTGTTCCAGACTAGCTACTATTCTCTTTGCATAGTCAATATTCCTGCTTAATTTCGACTTTTTTCCTGAAATAGTACGCTAGAACTCTTCCAACAATGCAGGAATGGCTAAGACAGTTTGCCCGTTAGTGCTCTTCCCACGACTAAGTAGTTGTATGTTAATCCGGTCTTGACCGGCCATGACACTCGTTTTCAAATTGCTTTGATAGGCAGCTATAGAAACCATGTTATCTGAGAGTGTCCATTGAACCGGAAGAGCATTGGTCTGGCTGAAATAAGCAGATATATCCATTGCCTGCGAAACCCGCTCATCTAAATAGAGCCGTCCACCTTGTTTATCAAGCTGTTGAGCCATAGTAGTATACCACGAATACAGATTTCGTTCTTGTTTTTTATCTATAAGATGATGCCCTGAGAGAGTCACTGCTACATTTCCACTGGTGGTCTGTAGCTCTTTGTAGACCCATTTCCAACCTGGCATCGGTCGTTGTGTCAAAATTTCAAGTGGTACATTTCCATTTTCAAACCATAAAGTAATACTAACCTCAGCGTCCTTCGCAAGAATGGACCCCGAATTCAGGAGCAAAGGCACTGCCGAAAGTGAGAGCTTTGCATCGTCTTTTGACGACATCCACCCCCCTTGTGTACAAGCCCCCAAACCACTAAGTAGTAAACTAGCAATCAATGTTATCCAAAGAATTCTATAGAAACCGGATTTTGGCACTACTAAGCCAGTAAGCATGTCGAAAACCTCTTTCTCAATCTCTATGGGCTTAGCTGTAGCATTACCAAATAGTGAGAAAGCTAACATACTTACCTCAGGAAAGTTTAAGGAATTTCCATGAAACAGCAATTTATACTCAAAGGAAAAGTACTAGTTGCTATACAACAATTGTTACCAGACTATTATAAGTCTTCTCGTATAAAAAGAAAAAAGGCCTTGACAAAAGGGCCTTTTTTCTCAGTATAAAAATACGCCTAAAATGTGCCTATTTTTCTGCAGCACTTATACGGGCCGTTGCTTTTCGCAAAGCATACTCGGCACGTCGCACGTCAATTTCATTAGAACGTGATGTCAAACGATTTGTAGCTCGTTCTTTAGCCTTTACTGCACGAGTAAGATCGACTTCTTCACCTAACTCAGCACTTTCTGCAAGAACTGTCGCAGAGTTATCAGCGACTTCGACAAACCCTCCCGCAATCGCCACTCGTTTAATAGTGCCGCCGTTTAGGGTATATCGTGCTACGCCAACATCAAGTGCCGCAATCAAGGGTGCGTGGTTCGGCAATATCCCTAATTCACCTGACCCGCCGGGAAGTACAACAAACTCAACATCTTCGTTTAGTACGTCACCCACAGGAGAGACAATGCGCAGTGCGAATGTTCCTGCCATGGCTTACGCCTCCATTTTCTTGGCTTTTTCAACTACTTCTTCAATTGAGCCCACCATTAGGAAGGCAGCTTCAGAAATGTGATCGTATTTCCCATCCAAAATTTCTTTAAAGCTACGAATTGTATCTTTTAAGGGCACATACTTTCCAGGTGAACCCGTAAATACTTCGGCAACAAAGAATGGCTGGGACAAGAAACGTTGGATCTTACGAGCTCGAGCAACGACAATTTTTTCTTCTTCAGAAAGCTCATCCATACCTAGAATAGCAATGATATCCTGCAATTCTTTGTACTTTTGAAGAATTTGCTGAACTTCACGCGCAACACCATAATGCTCTTCACCAAGCACCAAAGGTGAAAGAATCCGTGAAGTTGAGTCCAAGGGGTCCACAGCAGGGTAGATCCCGATTTCAGTAATGGCTCGCGACAAAACCGTTGTAGCATCTAAGTGGGCGAAAGCTGTTGCCGGAGCGGGGTCTGTCAAGTCATCAGCAGGCACGTAGATAGCTTGCACAGATGTAATAGATCCCTTACGTGTGGATGTAATCCGCTCTTGCAATTGACCCATCTCAGTTGCCAGCGTTGGCTGATAACCTACGGCCGAAGGCATCCGACCGAGCAAAGCCGAAACCTCAGATCCAGCTTGAGTGAATCGGAAAATGTTGTCGATAAAGAGCAACACGTCTTGACCTTGTTCATCACGGAAGTATTCCGCCATAGTCAGACCTGTCAAGCCCACACGAAGACGAGCTCCGGGTGGTTCGTTCATTTGACCGAACACCATGGCGGTCTTATCGATAACGCCAGACTCTTTCATTTCGTGGTAAAGGTCATTTCCTTCTCGAGTCCGCTCACCAACACCGGCGAATACAGAAATACCACCGTGTTGTTTAGCAATATTGTTAATAAGTTCCATAATTAAAACTGTCTTACCAACACCTGCACCGCCGAAGAGTCCGATCTTTCCACCCTTAGAATACGGAGCCAGTAAGTCGATAACTTTGATACCAGTCTCCAAAATACGGGTAGATGGCTCTTGATCTTCAAAGGCCGGAGCCGGACGGTGAATCGGATAACTGGTATCGGAGTTAATGTCTCCAGCATTATCAATAGGCTCACCTAAGACGCTAACCATCCGCCCTAGGGTCGGCGATCCGACGGGGACTGTAATTGGGGCACCAGTGTTAATTACGTCAGTTCCTCGTTGCAAACCATCCGTTGAAGACATTGCTACAGTACGTACGGTGTCGTTTCCGAGATGTTGAGCTACTTCTAAAGTTATGTTAAGCTTCTGCTCCGGAACCTTAACCTGAAGGGCGGTATATATAGCCGGCAGTTCGTCGGGCGCAAACACAACGTCAACTACCGGTCCCAAAACTTGCAAAACCTTGCCGTTTTTCACAGGCGCGAAACCTCCTTATTGGGTTTTTCCGACAGCTTAATTTAAGGCAGCTGCTCCACCGACAATTTCAGATATTTCCTTGGTAATCGCCGCCTGTCGGGCTCTGTTCATAACCAGCGACAATCGGTCAATCATATCCTTGGCGTTATCTGTTGCGGAACTCATGGCTGTCATCCTAGCCCCTTGCTCGCTTGCTTTTCCTTCAAGAATAGACCGGAAGATCTGTGTCTCAACATACTTCGGTAACAGACTTGCAAGGATCTCATCAGGCGACGGCTCAAAAATATATTGTTTACCTTGTTTGCCTTCCGGCTTTTCGATCGGAAGTAGTTTGATTTGCGTGGGTCTCGCGTTAATTGCGCTTACGAATTCAGTATACATGAGATAAACCTCATCCGCTTCGCCCTGCTCATAAAGTCGTACCACTTCCTGGGCTATTTCTTTCGCTTGATTATAACTTGGTTCATCCCCAAGCGCTACAAACTCAGCCAAAAACTCAATTTTACCGCGTCGGAAGAAATCCCGACCCTTGCGGCCCACCGTTACCAACTTAACGTTTTGCGACGTTTCGGCAATCAAGCCAGCGGTCTTCCGAATGAGGTTCGCATTGTACCCTCCGCAGAGACCGCGGTCTGACGTTATCACCACATAAACCACCTTTTCCACAGGCCGCTTGATCAAGAGCGGGTGAACTGTATCCACTGGAGCCTGGGCTAGGCGTTCTAGAACCCCCTGCAATTGGTGGGCATAGGGGCGGGCAGCGTTAAGTTTTTGTTGGGCTTTCCTGAGTTTGGCCGCGGAAACCATTTTCATCGCCTTAGTGATCTGCTGCATGTTGCGGACGCTGCGGATCCGGCGACGAATATCGCGTACTCCTGCCACCTCATTCACCTACTCCTTTTTAATCTAGGCCACAAACCCCTGTTTGAATTCGTTAATTGCTTTTTCCAGATCGGCGATCATATCGTTGGAGAGCGCCTTCTCGGTGCGAATTTTAGCCAACAGGTCGGCCTTCACGGAGCGCATGAAGCGCAGGTATTCTTGTTCAAATTTCCCAATTTTCTCAACATCAATATCATCAGTAAACCCTTTAACCGCCGCATATATAACGATAACTTCTTCCTCAACAGGCATTGTTGCATACTGATTTTGTTTGAGAATTTCCATCGTCCGTTTTCCACGGGCCAGACGTAATTGGGTAACTTTATCCAAGTCAGATCCAAATTGAGCAAATGCTGCTAATTCACGATAGCTGGCGAGGTCCAAACGAAGCTGTCCTGCAACCTGTTTCATAGCTTTGATTTGCGCGCTACCACCTACTCGGGAAACTGAAAGACCAACGTTAATTGCTGGCCGGAAGCCGGCGTTAAAGAGGTCTGCTTCCAAAAAGATCTGACCATCAGTAATGGAAATAACGTTTGTAGGAATATAGGCCGACACGTCACCCGCTTGAGTCTCAATAATCGGAAGTGCTGTCATCGAACCTCCACCAAGTGCATCAGACAACTTTGCTGCACGCTCCAACAAACGAGAGTGGAGATAAAAAACGTCTCCAGGGTATGCTTCACGTCCCGGTGGGCGTTTAAGGAGCAGGGAAAGTTCACGGTAAGCTACCGCTTGTTTGGAAAGGTCATCGTAAATGATCAGGACATGCTTGCCGTTATACATGAACTCTTCACCCATAGCAGCACCAGCATAAGGAGCGATAAAGACCATTGGTGAAGGCTCAGAAGCAGTAGCGCATACGATAATTGTGTATTTCATTGCATCGTTTTCTTCTAATTTCTGAACCACGCTGGCGACTGTAGATGCTTTTTGCCCAACAGCTACGTAAATACAAATCATGTCTTGACCTTTTTGGTTAATAATCGTATCGATAGCAACGGCAGTTTTACCAGTTTGGCGGTCACCAATAATTAATTCCCGCTGACCACGACCAATAGGAACCATAGCATCAATAGATTTAAGACCAGTTAACATAGGTTCATTTACGGATTTACGCGCAATAACACCTGATGCTGGGGATTCAATCGGACGGAACTTATCGGTCACGATCTCCCCTTTTCCATCAATGGGTTGACCAAGAGCATTAACAACGCGGCCAATCAAAGCCTCGCCGACAGGAACTTCCACGATCCGTCCTGTTCTCTTAACTTGGTCGCCTTCTTTAATACCAGTAAAGGGTCCAAGAACAACGCAACCAATATTGTCTTCTTCAAGGTTCATAGCCATGCCGTAAACTTGTCCTGGAAACTCTAAAAGTTCACCAGCCATAGCCTTTTCTAAACCATAAACACGGGCAATACCGTCTCCAACCTGGATAACTGTCCCGACATCTACGATATCGACAGCTGATTCATAGCCCTCAATTTGCTGTTTGATAATGGAACTAATTTCTTCTGGACGCAAGTTCATCCTGTTATTTCACCCCTACTTCCTGAGGTTTATCTGAGGTTCTACGTAAATTCTCACGCATACGATTCAAAGCATGGGCGATGGTACCATCCATCACTCGATCTCCGACCTGTATTAGAACCCCACCAATGAGTTCAGCTCGCACTTCGCTGATAATGCGGACATCTTTCCCTGTCATATGACCTATAGCCTTCTTGAGATCTGCAAGTTGAGATTCACTCAAAGCAACGGCACTAGCCACTTTGGCTTCCACAACTTGACGCGCCTCATCTGCCAAACGTGTAAATTCGTGTTGAATGGACGGCAAGAGGGATTCCCTTTTCCTGTCAATCAAAAGATGGAGGAACGAACGTGTTGTTGCGCTAAACTCTTCTCCCATCAACTTGTCCATAATGGACTTTTTAACACTCAAGGAAATATGGGGATGAAGCAAGGCCTTTTTGACCTCAGCATTTCCCTCCACAAGCATCGTCAGTTCACGTAAATCGGAGTCAATGGAATCAAGGGACGACTCGGCGGCAATTTCAAACAAAGCCTGAGAATACCTACGAGCAAGTGATCCATTAATCATTGCATATCCCCTACTTCTTGAATGAATTGCTCAATGAGCTGTCCTTGGCTCTTCATGTCAAGCTTTTGTCGAATAATCTTTTCAGCAACTAAGACTGACAAATCAGCCACTTGAGCTTTAACCTCAGAAATTGCCCGATCGCGTTCGCGTTCAATATCCACAAGGGCAGATTTCTTGATTTTTTCAGCTTCGACATGGGATTCAGCTAAAATTTCAGCCGCACGCGCTTCACTAACTTTGGTCGCCTTAGCAATTACTTCTTGGGCTTCCTGACGAGCTTTGCGCATTTCTTCTTGATATTCATGTTTTATTTGCTCAGCCTGTTGTCGTTCATTTTCTGCCTGAGAAAGCATGGATTCAATGTGAGTCCGACGTTCTTCCATCATTTTCATTAACGGACCCCATGCCTTTTTACTAAGCAACCAAACGAGCAACAGGAAAGATAAGACCGTAGCCACTACCGTATAGTCAAATTGAATAGGATTCCCACCCAATGGTCTACCCCCCTCTCGAGTCTAATTGACGTCGGGATGATTTTTTTCAAGGGGGAACTCACGTTCCCCCTTGAATTAAGATGGGCCGTATTCCTTAGCCCAATACGCGAACTTACTTTGTAAACATGAGCAGCAGGGCAACAACCCAGCTAAGGAGTGGCAAAGCCTCGATCAAACCAACACCAATAAACATGGTAGCTTGTAAAGTTGCTTTAGCCTCTGGTTGGCGAGCAATGCCCTCCACCGTTTTACTAATAACATTACCATTACCAATTGATGCTCCAAGAGCTGCTAATCCAGCAGCAATCCCTGCACCAAGTGCAGCAGCAGCAGATACGTCCATAGGATTTCCTCCTTTCTTGTTTGCAATAATTATTAAGTATTATTCCCTCAGTGAGCGTCAGCATCACTGAAAACTAACCTGAGAACGAAGATACTTAATGATCTGAAGGCGTAACTGCCTGAGATACGTAAGCTGTTGTCAATACTGTGAACACATAAGATTGAATGGCTCCCACAAAAATACTAAAGGCTAGCCAAATTGTCATCGGAAGAATACCTGGCAAGACCCATATTCCCGGAAGCATAAGTATTACTTTAAGTAGAATTTCACCAGCAAAGATATTTCCGAAAAGACGGAAGGCGAGTGTCAATGGCTTCGCGAGCAGGTCGACAATGTGAATGATCGCGAACACCGGGTATGGTTCTATAAAGTGATGAAAATAATGGAGCCCTTTAGTCTTAATACCCAAGAAAACAACCATGAAGATAGTTAACAAGGCTAAAGACATCGTTGTGTTAACATCTGATGTAGGCGACATCAGAGATGGTCCCTCAAAAATCCTGTTCAAATGGGCGAACTCGATGTGGGAATGTTCTAATAAATTGAACGTGAAATTCGGGATGAGTCCAAGCATATTGGAAAAGAAAACAAACAAGATCAACGTTACTAAGTAACCTAGCAGCGGACGCCCCTGTTCATAGTTCATATTATCAGATACGAGATTCTTAACAAAATCAACGATCCATTCTAAGACGTTTTGCATTTTGCCAGGTTTACCACTGGTTAAATGCCTGACACCCATAAGACAGAATACTAAAATAGCGGCCATCACAATCCAGGTCATGATCAATGTTTTACCGTGAAAGGTCATGTTTCCTAAATGCCATAAGACCAATTCTTCTTTTTCCACTTCATTTTTCCCCCCTTTCTCCTTGAGTTTTTAGTATTGCCACAATGATAAAGGATATAATCACCCCTGTAACAATCCCTATTGCCAAACTGAAAAGCCAGCTTCCTCGAAAGCGAGCAACAGCAACAACAACGAGAGTAACCATGCCTAGTCGGGCCAAAAAGTTTCTGCGCATACGGTTAAGCGCCAATCGAATTTCGAGTTCAGAACTTCGCAGTGCTTCACGATGAAACCACAAGGTGTAAGTGAAACCCACCCAGTACCCAATCAGTCCGCCAAGAAACGTTAGATTACCCGTTACGGCAATGGCCAGTAAAATGAAAGCGGTCCCAATCCATAAGGATATAAAGCTACTTCTAATCATCGGACGCTCCAAATTCCTTTAAAGTAACTACAAGATAACTAGCCCCCAGCGCCAGACCAAGTAACATCATACTAATCGTTAACCATGGATGAGTTCCCCAGTGGGCATCCAAATAACGTCCCGAGAAGAATCCCCCTCCGACTAACCCCGCAAGCATTGTTGCAATAGTCGACCCAGTCGCGACTGCTTTCTGCCACGATTTTTGGTTACTCGCCATATTTTTCGCCCTTCTTGAATTTCTTATGAGTATATTCGCGAGGCAAATCTAAAACTCCTGCTTCGTTTGTACCTAATTTAACAAATTCGTCATAACATTTTCTTGAGCGAATTTCAATTACCATAATATAAATATATTAACACACTTTAGCAATACTTTGTGATTAATTATACAGCATTGATGATTTTTATCTCCACACTTTTTTTCCTGCAATAATTTGCGCAATCTGATTAGCCGCTTGGCCGTCTCCATAAGGATTACTGGTCGTAGCCATTGTGTTATAGGCCTCCTCGTCGCCTAGAAGACGCTTAAGTTCCGAAAAGACACCTTGAAATTCTGTCCCCACGAGTGAGACTGTCCCTGCTGCTACTGCTTCGGGGCGTTCGGTAGTGTCCCGGACGACTAGAACTGGTTTGCCAAGGGACGGGGCTTCTTCTTGGATTCCTCCCGAGTCGGTTAAGATCAAATGCGAACGTGCCATCAGATTTACAAATGGTTCATAGTCCATCGGTTCCACTAAATTAACTCTAGGATGCGATCCCAATATCTCAGTGACAACTTTCCGTACCTTAGGATTTTTATGGACAGGGAAAATAACATAGGTGTCTGGAAACATTTCCAGTGTGCTCTGCAAAGCTTGATATATCTGGCGCATCGGTTCGCCAAGATTCTCTCTTCGATGAGTCGTAACTAGAATCATCCTGGAATTTTTCCTATCTCTAATGATCGTTTGAATGTCATTTTCAAAACTGTATTCAGATTTCACGGTGGCTAACAGAGCATCAATGACTGTGTTTCCTGTCACAAAGATCTTATCTAAGGGTACACCTTCGAGTAAGAGATTATTTTTTGCCGTTTCAGTTGGGGCGAAGTGGAAATCCGTCAAAACACTTGCTAACTTTCGATTCATTTCTTCTGGAAAGGGGGAATATTTATTTCCGGTACGCAGTCCAGCTTCAACATGTCCAACCGGGATTTGCGCATAAAAGGCTGCAAGTGCAGCAACAAATGTGGTCGTCGTGTCACCATGTACCAAAACAAGGTCGGGAAGTGCACGTTGGATAACCTCCCGGAGCCCGCTAAGTGCCCGAGTTGTGATTTCCGTTAACGTTTGCCCCTGCCTCATTAGGTTAAGATCAAAATCGGGGACCACTTTGAACAACTTCAAAACCTGATCTAACATCTCACGGTGCTGAGCTGTCACAGTAACCTGACAGAGAATTGAGTCCTGCTGTCGCAGTGCTTGGATTACCGGAGCCATTTTTATTGCTTCCGGGCGTGTACCAAACACCACCATCACCTTTTTTTGATTCATCCGCTTTGACTCCCTTCAATTGAATGTCAATCGCTTGATAGGAAGGGCCAAGGACATGTCACATTTTATGGCTGCTCCTCCGCAAGTTGCACAAGCACTAATCCCGCTTCTTGTGCCATTGCTAACGCGAACTGATCCGGATAAGAATGTGTATAAATCACACGTTTAATTCCTACATTAATCAGCAATTTTGTGCACAGTACACAAGGTTGGTGTGTCGTGTAGATATCCGCACCTATAATGGAAACTCCGTGCTTCGCCGCCTGTACCAACGCATTTTGTTCCGCATGTACAGCACGGCAGATCTCATGACGTTCCCCAGAAGGAACATTTAAGTTCTGCCGTAAGCAACCGATTTCTTCACAATGTAGGAGTCCTGACGGACTCCCGTTATACCCTGTACTCAAAATTTGTCTGTCCTTAACCATTACAGCTCCAACTTGGCGGCGCAGGCACGTTGAGCGCCCGGCCACCACTTGTGCCATCTGCATAAAGTAACTATCCCAACTTGGTCGTTTCCCCGTTGTCATCATTTTGTCCCAAACAACCGGTCCCCTGCATCTCCGAGTCCCGGTACAATATATCCATGTTCGTTTAAACGCTCATCAACTGCCGCAACAAAAATATCCACATCAGTATGTGCATTTTGTACAGCTTTAATTCCCTCTGGTGCGGCGATTAGGCACATTAATTTTATGTTTTTAGCGCCACGCTCTTTTAGAAACGTAATTGCCGCCGACGCTGACCCACCAGTTGCCAACATGGGATCGATCACTATAAGATCCCGCTCCACAATGTCTGAAGGTAGCTTACAATAGTATTCCACTGGCATAAGGGTCTCTGGATCCCTATATAGGCCGACATGTCCAACTTTTGCCGCAGGAATTAAGCGCAACATTCCATCGACCATACCTAATCCTGCGCGCAAGATCGGTACTAAGCCGACTTTACGACCAGAAAGTACTTTTGATTTTGCTAATGCAACGGGTGTTTTTACTTCTATTTCTTGAAGGGGGAAATCACGGGTTACCTCATAGGCCATTAACATCGCGACTTCCTCTACTAGTTCTCTGAATTCCTTTGAGCCTGTCTCCTCATCACGAATTAAGGACAACTTATGTTGAATTAGAGGATGATCAAGAACTTGAAGTTTTGCCATTTTTTGGGTTTCAACTCCTAATCTAAATTTGCGTATAAGGGATACTCAGCACATAACGTATTGACAATCTCCCGCGCTTTCGACAGTTTATCAGTTTCATGCTGTGCGGTCAAGGCGAGGTCTATTGCCTCCGCTATTTGCTTCATTGCTTTTACATCCATGCCACGTGTCGTGACTGCAGGGGTTCCAAGACGAATACCGCTTGTTACGAAAGGACTCTCAGTTTCAAAAGGTATCGTATTCTTGTTTACCGTAATACCCACTTCATCCAGAATTGTCTCCGCAGCCTTCCCTGTAACCCCTTTGGTTCGAACATCCACAAGGATAAGGTGGTTGTCCGTTCCGCCGGAAACTATGCGAAATCCTCGATCCAGAAGTGCTTGAGCGAGGGCTTGTGCATTCTCTACAATACGAGTTTGATATGCTTTAAAGTTTGGTTGTAGGGCTTCACCAAAAGCAACTGCTTTGGCTGCAATAACATGCATCAGAGGTCCTCCCTGGATTCCAGGGAAAATGGCCTTATCAATCGCTTGCGCATACTCGGCTTTACAGAGAATCAACCCACCGCGCGGGCCTCTAAGTGTCTTATGAGTGGTTGAAGTTACGAAGTGTGCATATGGGACTGGTGATGGATGCAATCCCGCAGCTACCAGGCCAGCAAAGTGCGCCATATCTACCATTAATAAGGCACCTACTTCATCCGCAATCTCACGCATTTTAATAAAGTCGATAACCCGTGGATAGGCACTTGCCCCAGCAACCAACATCTTAGGATGATGCTCGTGAGCCAATCTTCGAACTTCATCATAATCAATACACTCAGTTTTCTGATCAACCCCGTAAGGAACGAACTTAAAATACACCCCTGAAATATTGACCGGGCTCCCATGGGTCAGGTGTCCGCCGTGGGATAAATTCATCCCAAGTACCGTATCTCCAGGTTTAAGCATTGCAAAATAGACTGCCATATTAGCCTGCGAGCCAGAATGTGGCTGGACATTAGCATGTTCTGCCCCAAAGATTTGCTTAACTCGTTCACGAGCCAAGTTTTCTACCACATCGACATACTCGCAGCCGCCATAGTAACGTTTACCAGGATACCCTTCAGCATACTTATTGGTCAATACAGACCCTTGAGCTGCCATAACTGCCCGACTGACAAAGTTCTCCGAAGCAATCAACTCAATTTTGTTGCTTTGTCGGTTCTCTTCTAGTTCTATAGCTTTTGCGACCTCAGGATCTTGAGATTCTACCCACTGACGAATATAATCCATCTCTAATTCACTCCTATCAATTGTATATGGCCCGAGGTCCGCCGATGAGGCGGGGACGGGTGTAGGCTAGGGTAAGATGCGCTTCCCCTAGTTCTTTAACATGGATGCGGATGGGAATGGCTACCGGTTGGAGGTGCATGCCAATAAAGGTATCTCCGATGTCTATGCCAGCATGCCCTTGAATTTTTTCAACCATGATTGGGGAAGAGAAATTCTCCCACGCTTTCACTGTCATAGCACCTCCGGCATGTAATGCCGGCAACACTGTAACTACCTCTAAATTATAGCGTTCTACACAGGCTTCTTCCACGACTAGGGCCCGGTTGATATGTTCGCATCCCTGAACTGCCAAGTAAATTCCCTGCTGGTGTACCCTTTCTAGCAAAGGGGGGAGCAACATCTCGGCAATTTCCAAGCTACTTCCTTGTCCAATTCGTTTGCCGATAACTTCACTAGTGCTACACCCTAAGACGAGGATTTGTCCTTGTTTCAAATTTACTTTAGGGAAGAAGGCATCTAGTACGCTATCCCAAATGTTGGCCATTTCCTGTAAAGTGTCTGCGATAACTTTTTCCACGAGTTGGGGTTTCCTCCTCTCTTTCGTCGGCTAGATTTCCTCGCCACGTTCGATGTTGGAAATCAGGTTCACTCGAAGAGCATGCCTGCCCCCTGAAAATTCCGTTTTCAAAAAGATATCCACAATGTCAAGCGCAAGCCCGGTGCCGGTCACACGACCGCCCAGTGTTAAAACATTGGCATTATTATGTTCTCTGGCCATCCGTGCGGAAAAGGTTTCGGTACAGAGCGCTGCACGGATCCCTGGCATTTTATTTGCAGCCATAGAGATCCCTTGCCCCGTTCCACAGATTGCAATTCCTAAATCTGCCTCACCCTTGAGGATCGCATCACCCACTGCAAAACCATACTTTGGATAATCCACAGAGTCCGTCGAATAAGTTCCCATATCCTTAACTTCGAATCCCTGTGCTTCCAAATGCTTACGAATGGCTTCCTTTAGTTCGTACCCGCCATGATCAGCTCCAAGAACAATTCTCACGTTAATTTCTCCACCTTTTCTTAGTTTCAGTTCTACATTAAAGTTACAAATCCCTGCAAAAACACAAAATTAAGCGACGTTTTACGCCGCTAGTGTAGACATCTTTCGCCAATCTTATTCTTAACCCTATACATCTAGTTCTTGGACGCCTACCCCTTATGGACAATATACAATTTCAAACCACTAACCTCAAACCACAATCATTGTGCTCAAACATTAGGAAACTGACTTTTTAAAACTTTGATCAACTCATTAATTTCCTGTGCTGTCTGACGGTAAATCTCAATAGAACCTCCCCACGGATCGCGAACATCTTGTTTTTGATTTCCCCAATCCCCTAAACACCGGATTTTATGTACATGTCGGGGAAAGAAACGCTTCAAGGCTTCTTCTTGTGCTTGGGTCATTGGGATAATCCAATCTGCGTCGGCCATTAGTTCATCATTAATCCTTCGAGCACGGTGATTGGATATATCGACATTTTGTTCTTTTAGAATATCAAGTGCATGGGGACTGGCATTTTTCCCTTCCCACGCTTCCATCCCTGCCGAACTCACCTGAATCGTATTTCCAAACATTGCCCGAGCTAGTCCCTCTGCCATTGGGCTTCGGCATGTGTTTCCGGTGCAAATGAATAAAAGTTTCAAACCCATTAAAAACCTCACCTCAATCGTTAAAAGAGCAATTTGACTCCTATTAGAAACAATGCTAGTCCACCGAGTATTTCAGCTTTATCTCCTAAGCGCGTTCCCATGATACGACCCAAAATCAAGCCTAGCCCAGTCATAAGCCCTGCAATCATGCCTATGATTATGACGGTTAGAAAGATATCTGCTCTAATCGTTCCTAATGAAAATCCTACACTTAGCGCATCCAAACTTACACTGGCTGCTAACACAAAGATTCCAAATCCATTCAAAGAGAGCGACGCGGAAAAGTTTTTATGAAAAAGCATTTCCCTAGCTTCCCCGAAAGAAAACTGTTCAACGGTTGGTCTATAAACCTTATAAAGCATCCGCCCTCCTAACCCAATAAGCACCAGGGCCCCTAGCCCACTTGCGTAACGACCAAGGAAGGAGCCTAGTGTCTGTCCTAGCATCATCCCACCAAGCGGCATGACCACATGGAAAGCAGCCACGACTAACGACAAACGCAACATCATGCGTTTCTTAATTCCTGACAAACCGATCGCTAAGGACAAGGAAAAGGCATCTGCTCCTAAGGCAATTGCCACAGCCACCACCCATGCTAAATTCAATATCCTTCCCTCCATTCACATATGTATATGCATAGGGAAGGGTTGATTAGACGGATCAGTGACTAGATGTGCAGAATTCGATGGCCGGCGGCTTTTTGCAAACGATTCATGATTGCCGTCCCCAAGCCCCGTTCTGCGATTCCTTCTGCTAAAATCAAGTCCATTCCTCTTTCATCACATAGTCGTAACCCCTCAAACAAGTTACTGGCGACTTCTTCTGGTCGATCCTTTGAACCTAAAACAAACAAAAGATCAGGAAACCAATTGTGCAACAACGGCGCGCTCTCTAGTGAGCAAAGAACTCCGACCTTCTTTAACCTTGCATGCCCTCTCCGAATTTCGTGTCCCAATCGTTGTACGACGCGCTCATGGGGACCGCTCAGCAGAATCATTTCTCCCCGAGGAGCATAGTGCCTGTATTTCATGCCTGGTGCTCTGGGAGCTTGATTATCCGTTGGAGCATCCACCTGAACTTCGCCCAATACTGCTTCCAACTGTTCCTTAGAAATTCCGCCAGGACGAAGGATGGTAGGAACTTCCCCACTCACATCGAGCACGGTTGATTCCACCCCAACCAAACATGCTCCCGCGTCAAGAATCAGTGGAATTTTACCTCTCATATCACGCCAAACATGGCTTCCAATTGTCGGACTGGGTTTCCCTGATAGGTTCGCGCTTGGTGCAGCAATCGGAAGCCCAGCTTTTTCGATAAGGCGAAGGGCAACCAGATGACTGGGCATACGGATCGCCACGTTATCAAGCCCCGCAGTTACAATATCAGGAACATTAACTGTTTTTGGCAAGACCAATGTTAACGGACCCGGCCAAAAATGTTGAACACAAAGCTCTGCCACCGGCGTCCAGACCTCCACCAAATTGTTTGCCATAGCACGGTCGCAAACATGCACAATTAAGGGATTATCTTGGGGCCGACCCTTTGCCTCAAAGATTTTGGCACATGCCGAAGCATCAAGTGCATTACCTCCTAAGCCATAGACCGTCTCCGTTGGAAAAGCAACCAGTTCCCCTGCTTGCAACCACTTTGCTCCCTCATTAATTAGTTCCTCTTCTGGGTTAACTCCATCAATAAAACTTCGTTTTGTCTCCATTGTGTTCACCTCGCTAAGATCACTCGGTCACGCCCTGCTAAGTCCGGAAAAACTTGAGTCTTGTAACCCTTCTTCCGGAAAATTTCACACACCGCCTCAGCCTGATTCCAACCGATTTCCATTAGTAGTTTCCCCTGAGGATTTAATAACGATCTAATTTCTTCCCCTAAAAGGTGATAGAAATCCAAACCATCTTGTCCCCCTAAAAATGCCATAGAGGGCTCACGAAAGATCTCAGGAGCACACTGACTATAGTCCTCCGCGGAAACATAAGGCGGATTGGTGACAATAAAGTCCCAAAGTTCACCCCGAATAGGACCCACAAAGTTTCCCTGACGCCACTCCACTGAAACACCCAAACGTTGCGCATTCTGTCGAGCTACATCAAGAGCGTCTTGTGAAAGGTCGATTCCTACCATCTCTGCCTTGGGATAATAATACCGCATTGATATTGCAAGAGCGCCACTTCCTGTACAAAGATCCGCAACCTTGATTAAGTTGTCCTGCCCTTGTCTTTCTTCCTGCTTGACAATATCCAGCCAGGTCTCGACCAGAGTCTCGCTATCCGCACGCGGGATGAGCACCCTCTCATCAACGTAGAAAGATAGGCCCATAAACTCCTGCCTTTTTAAGATGTATTGGAGAGGTTCGTGCTCACCGCGACGAGTAATGACCCTTCGATAGTCTTCTTCTTCTTCTTCGGACAAGACTTGGTCCCTATCAAGGTAGAGCCGATCTCGCGACACATTCAGAACTCCGGCTAATAATAAATCTGCGTCGAAACGGGCGTTTTCAATCCCTTTATCCAAGAGCTGCGCCTCACCCCAAAGCATTCCGTCAATTCCCTTCAAATCGCTAAGCCCCCTACTTGAAGTTCGATACGCGATATTCGAAGCCCGAAAATCGCTTAGGTGGAGCAACTCCACTCGATGTTATTTATGCGTGTAGCTTTATCGACAAAGCGTGTAGCAAATCCGACTGCATGTGCGAACGTTCAGTAGTACATAACCTGCAATTCGAGGCTCGGTCGGTAGACCTACTATTTGATTTCAGCCTTTAATCGTTCTGCTTGGTCAGAGGTAATCAGGGCTTGAATGATCTCTTCTAAATCTCCCGTGAGAATCGTCTCTAAGCGATGCAACGTTAAGTTGATGCGATGGTCAGTAACCCTTCCTTGAGGGAAGTTAAACGTTCTAATTCGCTCGCTCCTATCCCCCGTACCCACTTGGCTACGGCGCTCAGATGCCTGTTCTCCACTTGCTTCTTCTTGAGCCTTTTCCAATATGCGGGCGCGCAGGACACGCAAGGCCTTTTCTTTGTTCTTAAGCTGAGATTTTTCATCCTGACACGATGCAATGATTCCTGTGGGTAGATGGGTCACGCGTACTGCCGATTGTGTGGTATTTACGCACTGCCCGCCTGGTCCGCTAGAACAATAAACATCAATTCGCAAGTCATTAGGATTAATAGAGACTTCCACTTCCTCCGCCTCTGGAAGAACGGCAACCGTTGCCGTAGATGTATGAATTCTTCCCCCAGATTCTGTAGTCGGAATGCGCTGAACCCTGTGCACGCCACTTTCAAATTTTAGCTTGCTATAGGCCCCGTTTCCTTCTATGAGTGTAATAATTTCCTTGTAGCCACCAATGTCTGAATAGCTGGCACTAAGAACTTCTGTTTTCCACCCTTGCCCTTCAGCATAGCGAGTATACATCCTATAAAGATCCCCTGCAAACAAGGCCGCCTCGTCTCCGCCTGCCCCTGCCCGAATTTCCATAATAACGTTCTTCTCATCCAATGGATCTTTAGGCAAAAGCAAAATACGGATCTTTTCTTCTAGATCCTGTGATTGGCTTCGCAACTCATCTCGCTCTTGCTCTGCCATCTCCTGCATATCCGGGTCGAGCTTTTCCGAGAGTAAGCTCTCTGTCGCCTCAAGTTCATGGAGTACTTCCTGATATTCCCTAAATGTTGTAACAAGGTTTGTCATACCAGCCTGAGCTTTGGCATATTTTTGCCACTCACTCTGATTAGCGATTATCTCTGGGTCGCTAAGAAGCTCCGTAAATTCGTCATATTTTCGTTCAATCTCGTATAATTTCTCTAACATCTTTCACACCTCAAAATTTACGTAAGTTCTTGACCTGAATCCAAAACGCCTTTTAAGGCTGCTAAAGCGACCTCAAGCTGAGCATCATCTGGTTCCCGAGTGGTCAATTTCTGCAATAATAAGCCAGGAACAATGAGCCAACGCAACCACGACGATTCCAAATGCCGCGACGAGAATTTTAGGATTTCATATGCAATCCCTGCCACCAAAGGCATGAGCAGCATTCGGGAAATAATACGCCACCATAAGGGATGTAAGCCCACAAAGGCGAAAACAAAGATGCTGACAATAACCACAATCAGGAGGAAACTTGTTCCGCAACGCGGATGCAACCTCGAGAATGGACGCGCATTCTCTACCGTGAGCTCCGCCCCAGACTCGTAGGTAAAAATAGCTTTGTGTTCAGCCCCATGATATTGGAAAACCCTTTGAATGTCTTTGAGTCGAGAAATTAACAAAATATAGAGGAAAAATATGATAAGGCGTATTGCTCCCTCCAATAGATTCTGCCACACGACCCCCGTAATCCTTCCCTGTAGCAAGTGAGCCATTCCCGTTGGCAATCCGACAAACAGCAGGAGACCCAAACCAAAAGCAAACCCAAGGGTTAAGGCTAATTCCCAAAAACCTAGTTCTTCTCCGCCTTCTTCTTCCCCCATCGAACGGTTAGCCGAAAAAGTTAATGCTTTTGTTCCCACAATCAGAGAATCTACGAGCGCAACAAACCCACGAATCAGTGGTAGTTTTAAGACAGGACTTCTTGCCCATGTATTAAGCTCTACGCGCGTAACCTCGATCTCGCCATCCGGTAGCCTGACCGCTATAGCGCTCTCACGAGGTCCCCTCATCATGACCCCTTCTATGACCGCTTGCCCGCCATATTGGACTGGTCTACCCATCCAAAGTCCTCCTCATTTCCTTTTAGCGAAGTCCGTGATTGAACTTCTAATTTTTAACGATATTCTAGATCAGATTAAGTCTATAAATAACATTTTAATGCTCCATGCCAATAAATTTTCTGATGCGCCATAATAGCCTATGACATTTGCTGGATATTCGTGCAACTTCGTTTTCGTAGATATCTATTACTTTGTCTACACTATCTTTTACGCAAAAAGCAGAGCTTGCGCTCTGCTTTTCCACCAGCAACGACCGCAGGCCGTTGTTTACATCCCGTATTTCTTCTTAAACCGATCAACCCGTCCGCCGGCATCGACAAAACGCTGTACCCCGGTGTAGAAGGGATGGCATTTCGAACAAATTTCCACTTTGATGTCTTTTCTTGTGCTAGCAGTGGGAATGATTTCTCCACAAGCACATGTCACTGTGGTTTGTTCGTATTTTGGGTGAATTTTTTCTTTCATGTCTTCACCTTCTTTCCCATTTGGATCGAGGCGCTTTTTTGCCGCACCTGCTCAGGACACAATTTCCAGTCAACTCTTACTATTTTAGCACAAATAACCTTAACTGGTCAAGGTATGATTACCTTACATTCTGACATTTAGCTTATTAATAGTTGTTATAGATCCCATCCCAATTTTAGGTAAATAACCCTCTGGATCCACAGTTTTTCCATTAAGCCGAATTTCGAAATGAAGGTGCGGGCCTGTCGAATTTCCGGTGTTTCCTGAAATAGAGATCTCATCCCCTGCAACAACTTGATCTCCGATCTTAACTGAGATCTTGCTGTTATGGGCGTATAGTGTTTGAACTCCGTCTCCATGCTCAACTAAAACCATCAAACCGTACACCCCGAGCCAACCAGTCTTAACAACCTTGCCCGCCCGAGCGGCTCGAACAATGCTTCCACTCGGAATGGCGATATCCAAACCATGATGGAATTTTCCATTACGCCAGCCGTAATCAGATGATTTTACCCCAATGATCGGCCAATTCCAGGAAGTTTTACTCCCACGCGAAATTCCTTTACCTTCTACGACATTTTCCTGGATCGTCATAGTACCTCCGGGTCGCCGATTAGGAGCTAAATTCTGTTTTTGAATTTCCGGCACAGTCGTATGGTATCTTTCCGCAAGCGCTTTTAGATCAGCTCCGGATTCTACAGTAACCACAGAATAACAGACAACCGTCCTTGATGCAACTTGCGAATAGACCGAAGATACAGGGAAAAGAAAAAGACTCAAACTCATGAGGAAAGCGACGCCTCCGGTAATTACCTTAACGCGCCGCCTTCCTTCATCTTCCAATAAATCCATTAAAGCGAAACCACCTTAGCATTTGAAGAAATTTAGGTATGGCATACCTAGGTACTTTCTCCATACTTTGGATAATTTATACTTCAGGCGAACCTACGCAGCCTTTCATGGCATATAAAGGTTTTTTGTCAAAACAATGCCGTGCTTCGATAAAACGGACCGTCCCTGTTTTTCCCCGAATGACAACAGTATGAGTCAATGCCCCTTTTGAGGTAAAGGTAACCCCGCGCAACAAGGGACCCTCTGTAATTCCAGTAGCTGCAAAAAAGACATCATCACTACTTACCAAGTCGTCCATCATTAATAACTTCTTAACGTCCCCGATCCCTAAGGCCTTAGCTCGGGCAACATCCTCTTCATTCTCTGGCCAAAGTCGACCTTGCATCTCTCCCCCCATGCAACGGAGGGCTGCTGCAGCGAGTACGCCCTCGGGCGCCCCACCAACTCCCATCATCATATCTACTCCTGTATCGTCAAAAGCGCAGGCTACGGCAGGAGAAACATCCCCATCAGTAATGAGCCGAATTCTTGCTCCACAATCACGCACTTCCTGTATCAATTTCATATGTCGAGGACGATCCAAAATCACAACCGTCATGTCTTCAATACTTTTTCCTAACGCCCTAGCTACATTCGAAATATTTTCAGACACAGGGGCATCCAGGCTAATCCGCCCAACAGCGGCGGGTCCCACTGCAATTTTATCCATGTACATATCCGGAGCATGAAGTAGACAGCCCTTCTTGGCAATGGCCACCACTGCAATCGCCCCAGCCACCCCTTTAGCGACAATGTTCGTTCCTTCAAGCGGATCAACAGCAACGTCTAATTCCGGGCTTTCTCCATTCCCCACACGTTCCCCAATATAGAGCATCGGAGCCTCATCCATTTCTCCTTCTCCGATCACTACTGTACCGTCCATGTGAATTGTATCGAAAACCGCTCGCATTGCTTCAACAGCTGCATTGTCTGCCGCATCCTTCTGTCCCAGTCCTACCCAGCGTGCTGACGCCAGCGCTGCAGCTTCTGTCACTCTGGCAAATTCCATCGTAAGTTCTCTTTCCAATTTGCAACCCCCTAATTCCTCTTTACACAATTACTTTCACCTGGTCATCGATATCATCTGGAAATAAGCGCATCGAAATTGAGTATATATATGGTATTATGTCATTACATTAACCACCAACATTATCATTGTGACATACTTTTGGATCATTTTCAACCATTATAAAGATCTTAGATAACTTCCACATTTACAAAAAGGTTGGCATCAGCTTATCTGTTTTCAGATAGGCAGATGCCAAAATATCGCATAACTTTTTAAAGTTTCTTCCAATCAGCTAAAAACTTTTCAATTCCAGCATCTGTCAAAGGGTGGCGGAAAAGCTGCCGCAAGACACTAAAAGGGACTGTTGCGTAATCTGCTCCTATCTTGGCTGCTTCTGTAACATGAACTGGATTCCGAATACTGGCGGCAATAATCTTGGTTTCGATGCCATGAACTTGGAAAATCTCACACATATCCGCTAACGCATTGAGTCCATTTTCCCCGATGTCATCCAACCGTCCCAAAAATGGACTAACATAGGTTGCACCTGCTCGGGCTGCCAATAACGCTTGATTCGATGTAAATACAAGTGTAACATTAGTTTTAATTCCCTCTGTATTCAATAGCCTTACAGTTTTGAGGCCGTCTTCAGTCATTGGAATCTTAATCACGATATTCGGGTGAATACCCGCTAACGTGTACGCTTCCTGTAGCATCCCCTTATGATCTAGGGCAATTACCTCCGCGCTAATAGGACCATTGACAATCCCAGTCACCGTATTAAGTAGTTCGTGGAAGTCCTTTCCTTCCTTGGCTACTAAGCTGGGATTCGTAGTGAGACCGGAAATAACTCCCATATCCCAGGCTTGTTTGATTTCATCAATATTTGCAGAGTCCAAGAAAAACTGCATATCGTTGCCCTCTTTCTATTCTTTACGCCTTTCCATTACTACCAAAGACACGTATTTTCTCTCGAATTATTGCGGTTGCTGCTTCACGGGCAGGGCCCAACATTTTACGCGGGTCGATTTCTTTGGAGTTTCCTTCAAGCGCCAGGCGTGCAGCTCGTACAAACGCTTCGCGGATATTGGTGTCTATGTTAACTTTACAAACACCCCTTGAAATCGCCTCTCGAAGTGCGTCATCGGGTACTCCTGAAGAACCATGTAATACAAGCGGAGTTGAAATTCGCTCACGTATCTTTGTTAAACGTTCAAAATCAAGCTTCGGAATCCCTACGTATTGACCATGTGCAGTTCCTATAGCAATCGCTAAAGCGTCCACCTTCGTTGCTTGAACAAAGTGCACAGCTTCGGCCGGATCTGTAAATAGTGCTTCTCGTTCACTTACAGTTATATCATCCTCTGTCCCGCCAATTTTGCCCAGTTCGGCCTCTACTGAAAGTCCTAATAATCGAACCGCTTCTATAACTTTGTTAGTCAATAAAATGTTCTCTTCCAAAGGGAGCTTGGATCCATCAATCATCACAGAAGAAAATCCGTTGCGCGCACACTGCATGACCTGTGTAAAACTTGTTCCATGGTCCAAGTGAAGAGCGATAGGTACATTTGCTTTTTCAGCAGCTATTTTCGTCAAGGTCGAAATATACTCAATTCCGGCATATTTTAATGCACCTTGGCTCGCTTGAATAATCACGGGAGCATTCTCGGCCTCTGCTGCAGCCACAATGGCCTGAACGATCTCCATATTGTTGCAGTTAAAAGCCCCTACCGCATAATGTTCCTTCTGAGCCTTTTCCAATAGCCCAGTCATCGACACTAACGCCATTTTTTTCCCTCCTCATTCGACTTCGAAAGATGCTGACCTCGCAATGGATTATTGATAAGCCAAGTCTTATTTTCTTCCAAATACATCGAATTTATTCCTTCAACTTGTCGAACATTATCTGCACTGTCCGCGTATATAACTCCCACGGCCTCACAACACTCACAATATAGTTCAATGCGATCTGGTAACAGTTCAAAGGATAATTGATGGTTTCCACATGCGCATCCTAAATCTCCTTGTCTAGACAAGCGATGAAGATGATCTAAAATCCGTAACATCACTTCGGGATTCTCGAACTCTTCCTCATAACCCAACTCTACTGCCAATTCCCCCATGGATTTTTCACGCTCATGACAGGCCTGGGTGACTTTCTGTTTAGACCCGATGTATCCAACCGAAGCTCCAACGGCAGGACAAGAAAGGGGTAAAGCTTCTTTTCCCCAAATGGCATGGCGGTTTAATCTTAAATAATGGGTCTCCCCACAGTAAGCACAAGCATAAGCGACGTTGAACTGCTGACGGTTTCGGCTGGTAACCGACATAAGCTGAAGGCCGCATCCACAACGCAGGTTCTTGCGTCCTTGCTTAGAAAATGCAAAGAGGGAGAGGGCATGGAATTCTAGCTCCCCGCATTGGGAACATTGAATGGCGATCGTCGTGTTTGTCGTTAGAATCATAATTCCCACCTCTTCCTACTGCTATACTTCGTCATGCAAGAAGATTTTCCTGCCTTTTAGGCAACAAAAAGTACACAGCATTGGCGAGAACCACAGGCCAAGTTAAGTCGACGATAATATCTCCTTCACTCGTTTTCTCAGTTCGAATAAATCAAAGGGCTTACCCATATAATGCAGAATTCCGAGGTCCTTAGCTTGCTCCATATTTTGAGCATCACCGTAGGCCGTCATCATGATCACGCCGACCCTATGATCTAAGTCACGCATTTTTCTTAAAGTTTCTATACCATTCATTCCGGGCATTTTCATGTCCATTAATACAAGGTCAGGCTCAAAGGTTTTGAGTAACTGAAGGGCTTCTGCACCATCTGCCGCCATTTCAACCTCATGTTGATCCTCCTGAAAAGTTTCAAAGAGTAGACAACGTACTCCAAGCTGGTCATCTACGATAAGGATTTTAGCCACTTACTACATCCCTTCCCTCAGGTTTCTCTTAGAGGTGAATATTCTGTATAGACTGGTAAAACTCCTTCTTCCATAACCCTTTCTGATGATATTTGTTCCTTTTGTCTATATGTCCTGCGGATCCGAGGATTTGCTACTGTCCTTCGCAAAGGAATTTCGACCTCATCCCCTAAAGTGCAATTCTGTAATCCCACGTCAATTACAGTTAGCTGCATACCGATTTTTCCAGCAACCCGCACCGTCCGATTCTTCAAAAGTATCCGTTCTTGCCCAAGGAAAATACCAAACAAAGCAGCAAGATTTTTGATCACAATTTTGAGGAAATCTAACCATCCTTGGGGTATAAAATTTGGCGCTACACCAAACCCATCTGCATACCCTACGGGGATCACAGCTAGTTGAGTTTCGGCCTTTGTACGATAAATACTTTGATATCCCACGTCCGTTCCTTTTGGAACCTTCCGCAGGTGAACGATCCGACTTTTAGCTACCCAAGGGTCCTTCAAAGGCATGGCCCCTGTAAAACCCTGTGCTGGATAATGACCAATCAGCAGTGTGCCAATACGCACGAAATCATGATGCCATTCGGGGTAATCGAGAAATGCTGCGCTGTTGCAAACATGTTGCCAAGTTGGACGAATTTCAAGTTCTCCCAAACGGGCCATGAAAGCCCTAAAACGATTGTATTGCCCCAATGTATATTGCCGATCTCTTTGAGCCGCCCGTGCAAAGTGGGTATAAGCTCCTGCAACATGAATATAGGGAGCCTTTGCCAAGGCCAAAGCAATTGCTTCCAATTCAGTAAACTGAAACCCCGTTCTCCCCATGCCCGTCTCCAACTTAAGGTGGACTTGAACTGATTCATGAGGATCCAGTTCCGAGCAAACCTCATTCAACTCCGAAATCCAGGAAAGTTCAGCAATCGTTAAGTGCAATTGTGCAGTGATCGCCTTCGCCCACTCTTCTCGTGTGGTAGGCCCCAAAACTAGAATAAGTCCCTTAATTCCATGCTCGCGCAAGATTAGCCCTTCATCAACCCTTGTGACCGCAAACGCTTCACATCCGTCCCTTTCCAAGGCTTGCGCAACCTCGACTGCACCTAGCCCATAGGCATCGGCTTTAACAACAGCCATACACCTCGCTTTAGGACGGAGGTGCTTTACAATTTCTCGATAATTTCCTACGACCGCATCAAGGTCCACTTCAATCCAGGTATCAGCCATGCCCTATCCCCTCCGCGCTCGCCGCAACTTGCCGATGATACCCTTTATAACGTCCGAATAGATCGGTTCTAAATGGTTCCAGAGAAAGTAAATTACTGGACGATACACTAAATCCCATTCTCCGATGAACTCTGTGTATTCTCCATTAAAGCCTTTCTTAAAGCGATAAAGTCCGTAAAGAGGATTATCTTCTGTCAAATGCCCAGGAACCCCTCGGAAATCATAGAGAGTGCACCCTAGTGACTTTGCCCAGCGAATCATTTCCCACTGAATTAAGTAGTTGGGCATGACATTTCGATGAGCATTAGACGACGCACCATAGATATACCATGCTTTATCTCCTATAACGAATGCCAATGTACCGGCAACAACCTTGCCTTCATACTCGGCAATAAATAACTCTCCCAACCCTTTTGGAACCAAAGAATCATAAAGGTCTTCAAAATAAGAATAAGCCCGCACTAAGAAGCGGTCACGCTCTGTCGTTTCTGTTAAGACCCGATAAAACTCTGGTAAATCCTCCCGAGTTCCCCGGCGTATCCGGACTCCCTTTTTCTGAGCTAGACGAATGTTATAACGTGTTTTTTGCTGCATGTTAGCTAATAGTACTTCCTCATCGGGTGAAATATCTAAACGAAACACGTACTTTGGTTGTACGCCTTCAAAGCCCTTGCCACTCTCGGCCGAGCTAAATCCCTTGGAAAGCAAATACTGCTCCAGCTCTTTTTCAGAAGATGTAACATCTGGATCAATCTTAAGGAAAATCGCTCCTCGAGATTTTGCCAACTTTCGAATTTCCGCTAGCACGAAATCAAAGAGTTCAACATTCTTCCAGTCTACTATAGGGCCTCGAGAAGCGTAAAAAATCGGAATTCCCACAACTGGGATTTTGCGTTCAAGAATTGAGGCTACTGCCACAATTTCTCCGTTTTCTTCAACAACCAAGCGCCAAGGAATCCAACCTGTCCGGCTCTTGATCTCTCCCCATTCCCAGGACTGGAGAACATGGCCTTTCAAATCCTTGGCCAAAAAAGCATTAAACTTTGTATGTTCACTTTTATCGATCCACCTTGCAACATAGGCCATTAGCTCAGTCCCCTTCCTCTTCCATTCTTACCATGGTCATGCTCCTCTAATCAACAACTCATTATAACAGGAAGAGTTCGTGCTATACCCTTTGTCCAAGGTTTAGCAGAACTCTCCTAAATCAACCTATACGTCGAGGTTCGTGCATCCCACGAATTCTCAACTATCTCCTTTTTCGGGCACCCCGCTCCCCATAGTAGGAGCTTGATCGGTTAGTTTGCTATGCGTGGTAAGACGAGCATTGTGTGACACAAGTCTAACCCCTACTTTAAGGCAGCTCGAATAAATTCTCTAAAGAGTGGATGAGGCCGGTTCGGGCGAGACTTGAATTCCGGATGGAACTGGGACGCCACAAACCAAGGATGATCGGGATATTCCACAATTTCCACCAAACGGCCATCCATGGATGTCCCTGAAAATTTCATTCCCGCAGCCTCGAGCTCAGAGCGGAACTGGTTGTTAACCTCATAACGGTGACGATGGCGCTCATAGATTACTTCGTCTTGATACGCTGCATAAGCCTTGCTACAATCCAGCACCTTCGCCGGAGAAATACCCAAGCGCATTGTACCGCCCTTTTCCTCAATGTCTTTTTGCTCTGGAAGCAGGTCGATAACCGGATACTGCGTGTCTGCATCGAATTCCGTGCTGTTTGCGTTTTTCATTCCACAGACATTGCGAGCAAATTCAATGATGGCTGTTTGCATTCCAAGGCAAATTCCCAAGAACGGAATTTTTTGTTCTCTAGCATAACGAATAGCTTCGATTTTACCCTCAATACCTCTGTTGCCAAACCCTCCAGGGACAAGGATCCCGTCAAGTCCCTCCAGATATTTTTCAACGCCTTCTTCTTCTATGTTCTCTGAATTCACCCAGCGCACTTTCACTTTTGCTCCATGTTCAGTTCCTGCTGATCGCAGAGCCTCTGCGACACTTAAATAAGCATCAGGGAGTTCCACATATTTACCGACAATAGCAATCTCGGTTTCCCGTGTCGGAGATTTAATTTTCTCTACCATGGCTTTCCACGCAGTCATATCTGCCGGAGGGGCCTCGATGCCTGCGCAACGAAGGACAATATCATCGAGTCCTTCAGCCTGAAGCTTCAGCGGAACCTCGTATATTGTTGATGCATCCAAACACTGAATAACTGCTTCTAAGTCGACGTCACAGAGCAGTGCCAACTTCTCCTTCATATCCTTGGCGAGTTCCTTTTCTGTACGACAAACAATAATCGTCGGTTGAATGCCAATCCCTCGTAATTCTTTTACTGAGTGCTGTGTTGGCTTGGTTTTTAATTCTCCAGAGGTTTCCAGATATGGGACTAGAGTGACATGAATGTAGATGACGTTCTCACGTCCAATATCGTTTTTCATCTGACGAATTGCTTCGAGAAAAGGCAGAGATTCAATATCTCCAACGGTTCCGCCGATCTCGGTAATTACGAAGTCTGGATGACTCTCCCTCGCCACGCGGTAGATCCGTTCTTTGATTTCATTGGTAATATGGGGGATAACTTGAACGGTTCCTCCTAGATAATCCCCTTTACGTTCCTTTCGGATGACCGACCAGTAAACCTTACCTGTCGTTACATTGCTGTTTTTGGAAACCGGCACATCGATAAAGCGCTCATAATGGCCCAAATCTAAGTCTGTCTCCGCCCCATCTTCCGTTACAAACACTTCACCGTGTTGATAAGGGCTCATCGTCCCAGGGTCAATATTAATATAGGGATCAAATTTCTGTATTGCCACTTTAAGACCCCTATTTTTAAGAAGACATCCCAGAGATGCGGCTGTGATTCCTTTTCCAAGGGAGGACACAACACCGCCCGTTACGAATATAAATTTTGTCATGCGCTTTACCATTTCCTTTCAGATCTTTAAATGATTAAATAAGTGCTCTTTCTATTTTCCAGCAGTCGACATATCCATCATTGGGATTATCTCTGCAACAAAACACATAAATAAAGCTAGTCCGCCAACCGCACTAGCTTTATTTTAGAAGTCAAGAATACTATATTTTGGGTATTCTGGGTACAAGGCAACGACTCACAAGGAGTCTGATCAAATGTCGAATGTGCCAAACAGCTTGGACAAACGAAAACTATATTTATCCCATTGCTCTATTTTAGCCAGACTTCTAAAGGATGTCAAGACATCGACATCCTTTAGCATAGTATCGTGCATTCATCTGAGCAAGTATTTCCCTTATGATACTGAGCTTATTACCACTTTTCTCCGCGCCGACCCTCATCCGCCTCATCAAAGGCTTCGTCTGTTTCTGAGGCATCCTCATCTAAAACATCCTCATCTAGCTCTTCTAGATCTCCCCTGTCCTCTTCATCACCAGAAGCTTTGTTCGTCAAGGATATAGGGTGATTTCGCTTGGGGACCTTTGCAGGCTCCCAAACCTTCAAACCCCATTCACCCCGCCCAAGAAACGTAAACCTAGTGTCTAAATTGATCTGCGTGAGTGCCGCTGCAATCCTAATGGCCTCAGGAGAGATTCCTAAGCGCAAGAGTACTTTTTCAATTAAATTCTGATAATGCATAGGGTTACCTTGGGATTTTAGTACCTCATAAGCTATATCTGCTTCCGTTACCTTGTCCTTTTTACTTAAAGAGTGGGTCAAAACTCCACCGCCCTTCGTCGTTTTGAATATCAATATATTCGGCCCACCCCTAAATATTTCCTGCTTATCGTTTATTTAAACATAAATTTAATAATCTTGATACTTTACATTTTCTCTGGAGCTGTCACGCCTAGAATTCCCAGTACATTACTAATAATTTGTTTCACGGACCTCACTAGACCCAAACGAGCCCGACGCAAGCCCACATCATCAATAAGTACGCGCTGGCTGTTATAGAAAGTATGAAAAAGCCCCGCCAAGTCGAGTACATATCGTGCTAAGCGATGGGGTTCCATGAGACGTGCAGCAACCATAATTTCGCTCGGAAGGTCAGCCATCTTCTTGAGCAGGTCCCGCTCTTCCGTACTATCCAGACGTATAAGGTCTTCTTCGAGAGGGAGAATTCCCGTATCGCCCAGTTCTTCAGCCTGACGCAAAATGCTACATAAACGGGCATGCGCGTATTGTACATAATAAACTGGGTTATCAGATGACTGAGCTCTTGCCAGATCCATATCAAAATCTACCGTGGAGTCCGGGTCTCGCAAGTTAAAGAAGAAACGAGCAGCATCCTTTCCAACTTCATCCATCAACTCACGTAATGTGATGTACTGACCAGAACGTTTAGACATTTTTACTACTTCGCCGTTTTGTATGAGGCGCACGAGCTGCATTAAAATAATTTGTAGATTGTCTGCATCATACCCCAAGGCAGACATCGCCCCTTTCATTCGAGCGACATGTCCGTGATGATCTGCACCCCAAATATTGACAACCCTATCAAATCCTCTGTCAAATTTGTTACGATGGTACGCAATATCTGCAGCGAAATAAGTTGGAGTACCATTGCTCCTGACTACTACCTCGTCTTTTTCGTCTCCAAACAATGAGGATTTAAGCCAAAGAGCGCCTTCTTTTTCATAAATGTACCCTTTTTTCTGGAGTTCCTCTAGGGAAGAGCGAACTTCACCTGAATCGTGTAGAGATTGTTCGTTAAACCAAACATCATATTCAACGCCAAAATCTCGAAGCGTTTCCCTGATGTTACTCATTTTCTCCCCTAAAGCATACCGAACCAGGAACTCACGTCTTAATCCGGGTTCAACCGCAAGATACTTGTTCCCCACTTTTACAATAAGACCTTTTACAGTTTCTATTAAGTCTTCACCATGATAACCCCCCTCAGGGAAGGGAGCATCCTGTCCTAGTAGTTGTAAATATCTTGCTTCCAATGATAAGGCAAAATTATGGATTTGATTCCCGGCATCATTGATGTAAAATTCACGAGATACTTCATACCCTGCCATTGAAAGTAATGACGCAAGACTGTCTCCAAGTGCAGCCCCTCGAGCATTACCCATGTGTAATAGGCCCGTGGGGTTTGCACTTACGAATTCAACTTGAATCCTTTGGCCTTTTCCGATATCAACTTGGCCATAGCTATTCCCCGCCTTTAGTACTTCATTTATGACGTTCGTTAGCCATAACGGATTTAGATGAAAGTTAATAAAACCAGCCCCTGCAATTTCAGACGACTGTATCCAGGTCCCCGCCGTATCAAGGTGCTTAATAAGTATTGTGGCTATTTCCCTGGGTGAACGTTTCGCTTGTTTGGCCAATACCATCGCTAGATTCGTTGCCAAATCTCCATGCTGCCTATCTCTTGGTTCTTCTAAAACATAATTCGGCAATTCCTCAAACATTAATTCCCCAGACGTTTGCGCTGCTTTTGCGGCTTGTACTAAGTGATTTGTAATTTGTGTTTTTATATTCTCGTAGAGACTCATTGGGGGAGATCCTCCTTTATATTTAGCAACAGTACATTATGGCTTACTAAATTATCATCGACAAAAAGGTCATATTCTAGACTAATACGTCCCCCGTGTACTGTCAAGTCACACTCTACCTTGTCGGGCATAACGCTAAGCTGAATTTTTCCATAGCAGGTGGTATAGATACTACGGTTAAGCACACCCTTCTTGTACTCTTGGGCTAGATCGACCGCTCCTTTACGATTCAAGGTAACTGAGTCTTCTTTAATACTTAAAAATGTTGTCACCTCTTCGAGGCCAGTACTTTCACTACCGGATTCTCTATATAGCACATAGAAAACGCCTTTTCGTTCATAGAACGTCCCCTCGGTGATCAATTCCTGCTGGTCTTCGTGTCCTTCCGGATATTTTTGTTTTCCATTCACATGGATTGTTACTTTTTTCTGCAATGGGTTCGCTCCTTTCGAGAGGGAGTGAGTGTCTCTGCCCGTTCGCACACGCCCTTGCTATTCGCTGGGACGCAATTCTGCTCTCCCTGCTATCTAAGCAGAGAAACTTCTCTGGCTTTGGGGTCGACGGGGGGTGAGAGACGCTCTGAGGCTGTTTGCTTCTTCGGCGCAAAGGCGCTGTGTATGTTGGAGACCGTTCCTGTTGCATGTTAGCATTTTAGCGTCTGAGAAGCAATTCAACTTTACATGTTCTTTATACACACTCAAATCATTGGGGCACAAAGAGGCTCCTCTTGTTTTGGTTTATGAGACAATTGAATAATGGTTAATGTGCCTATTCTCGCTAATCCGGATAAACTCCTTTATTATTCTCGATTATTTTATCTCTATATGTATACAACAGCGAGAGGAAAACTCATTTCCTCTCGCTCATCTTTACCAGTCTAAAGTATCACTTTCTTCCGGTAGCATAATTGTGCCCAATGTTGGCGATTAAATAGCTTTGTGCCTTTTTACTGCAAGAATTCTCCGCGTGGGGTTTTAATGATTCGTTGAATCTTCTCTTCGGCACCTGTTGCTGCATTTAGGTATATGAGATATTCCTCTCCCTGATACCGTCCGCGAAATTCATAGCTGTAGACTTCTTTATTCCCGCTTTTGGCGATGACCGCCAAACGACTCTCTAGGACCTGAAATTTTTGGCGCAATTTGCGTACTGCCTGATCTAGGGAAATTTTGGCAGGGAAGGTGCGTGTTTGATGAAACGAGTAATAGGGTGCTGCGTCCAAGCCAACGATCTGGCCGTTGTCTAAGGCGAGCATTACACGTACTTTGTCTGAGTAAATTCTCACCCCATCTTTTTCTGCTACGAAATCGAATTGAAAATAGGAGCCGAAGTCTTCACTTGAAGTTAACACTAGTTGCCAGCCTAGTGATTGCAAAGCCGTCTTGGCTTTGCTCACGGCTTGCTCTGCACTCAGGGTTCGAGGTTCGATGGAGCGCTGATCTCTGTAGAGTGTTACCACTCCTCCTTGGCGGCTGACTTCTAGATAAGCATCTTTATACTTCCATTTGTATCCACCCATGGTGCCCTGTGATTCTCCGGCAGATTCAGGAATTATGTTGGCATAGCCCACCTTATTCAAGAAGTCCCGTGCCACGACTTGGGCTTGATCACGTGTGACTTCTCCAGAAGGGAGCCCCAACGGCTTTGGAACGTCACGTGTGGCATATTCTCCGGTGTACGTGAATGGTGGGAGCTTTTGCAGACTCGCATCTAATTGGTCTAGCCCAGATCTTACTGATTTCGCAGGGGCTTCAGATCCATCCGCGGCCGCTTCAGCAACCTGAGGTCCACCGAAACCCAGTCGTTGCCTTATAGATGGGTTAGGATCTGTCCAGACTAGATTTTCCGTGTCTATTCTGGTCAACATATCTTGAACCTTTTGATTGACGGGTACAAGGCGTTCATGCATGTCTCTTAATGTCTTATCCTCTTCAGCAGAGGTTGTCCCTCCACCAGCGATTTTTTGGGCCAAGGTCCTAGAAAAATCGCCCGATTGCGTTAAGAACTGACCCATATAACTGAGCCCTGCCTGATCAGCTGGGATTTGGGCGAAATCCTTGAGCGCAGCATCGCTTTTACTTGAGACTTGGCTCAAGTAAAGAATTTTTTGGGTGGAGTTGCTTGCCACATCTCCTTTGGACATATCTGTTTCCAGCTGGTCGAGATGACTTGCAAAGTCGGCCAAAGCGCGGCGGTTATTATTTTCTGCGGCGAGACGATAATCTCCCGCAAGGCGGTATTCCGTGAATCCCCATCCCAGGGAGAATACGAAAGCTGCTGCTAAAGCACCAATCCAAAGTTTTCTATGCATTCCGATCCCCCTACTTCGTAAAGATATGATTCCCAATCTGAATAATTTGTGGTCGAGACCAAATGTATTTATTTTTTGTCTTGGCTGGATTAAAAAAGAAGACAGCTCCCTTAGAGGGGTCTACTCCGCTTGCAGCCTCTTGGGCAGCACGTATGGCAGTTGCCGAAGGGGTTAAATTGATTTGTCCGTCATTTACACTTGAAAACGCCTGAGGCTGATAGATGATATCGGCAATCGTTTTAGGAAACGCCGGATCCGAAATTCGATTCAGAATTACAGCAGCAACTGCGACTTGGCCCAAGTAGGGTTCCCCTCGCGCCTCTGCATTCACCGCGCGGGCTAAGAGGTTGGTATCAATGTTTTTATTACCAACAGCCTTTCCTGACGCATTCGTGCTTTGTCCAGTCAAACGTTTTATTTCTTTGATTGTTTGCGTTCCGGCCAAACCATCAACCCGCAGCCCGTGGTCCTTTTGAAACTTCCGAATTGCAGCCTCTGTTTTCGACCCAAACTTTCCATCTGCCGTTCCGACCCCATATCCTAGCTGTGTCAATTTAGTTTGTAGTTCTTTGACTTCTGGACCTTTGCTCCCTCTCCCAAGCAGCCGATCCCCCAAAGCGGCATAGGCAATGCCAGATAGGGCAATGCTGAGAATTAAACCGATAATCAAGACAACCCCCCAGGGTCTAACGCGTACTTTCATACCCTCACCTCACTTTGTTAATGCTTACTTAGTGTGGCAAAAGTTGAAGGAAATTATCCAACATTATTCCATTGGACATAATAATTTATTTAATTTAAGCAAAACAAAAAAACCCCAAATTTTCGGGGTCTTCGAAAGAGAAACCTATTATTCAATCCATACCACAAGAATGCGACAACGATAACCGTTATCGAAGATAATACAGGCTAGTAAAATCTAGCCTATTCGTTTAAATCTACTCTCTTCCCACGGCATAAATATACTATTTCTTCAGAAATATTTGTACAGTAATCCCCTAGGCGCTCGAGGAATCGACAGGCAAAGAGCAGATAATTCGCTTGTGTTACCTTCTGTGGATCTTCCATCATTATGGCCCGCAATTCTCCAAAGACATTGGCATAAATTCCGTCAATTTGATCATCCATCAAAGCCATTAGAGCGGCGGCCTCACAATCTTCTTGAATATATGCTTTGAGGCCCTTATTGATCATTTCTTGTACCAAAGCCGACATACGTGGAATGTCAACAAGAGGTTTTATTAATTCTTCTTGACCTATCCTAATCGTCAGCTTTGCTAGATCAACGGACAAATCACCCATTCTTTCTAAGTAGATGGAAATTTTAAAGCCAGCTACAAGTTTGCGTAAATCACGGGCAAAAGGCTGCTGAGTGGCGATTAAAAGAATGCATTTTTCCTCAATGATTGCCTGAAGTTCATTGACGGCTAAGTCCCCCACTACAACGGTATTAGCTAATTCTAAATCCTGGCTAATCATAGACCTAACAGCCTGACCGATGCGTTGTTCTACCATGTTCCCCAGGTCCAAAATATTCATGCGCAGTTCCTCAAGGTCATTATCAAATCCTTGGCGAGTCGGCATCTCTAGCCCCCCCTCTCCCTAACAAAAATCATCACACTACCTTATTGAATTACAAATTAAATTAACTGTTTTGTAGCAAAATCTCCCCCCTGTTCGAAGACCACACAGAAAACGGATTTAAACAATAGGGTAAACGAAATCAACCGAATCGACCGGTTATATAATCCTCTGTTTTTTTCATAGCTGGTCGGGTAAAGAGAGTACTTGTTACATCGTCTTCAATTAGTTCACCACTTAAGAAAAACGCAGTTCGATCTGATATTCGTGACGCTTGATACATATTATGCGTAACAATAATTATTGTGTATTTGTCTTTCAAATCAGCAATCAGCTCTTCAATTTTCATGGTTGAAATGGGATCGAGGGCCGATGTCGGTTCATCCATTAACAAAATTTCAGGTTCCACTGCTAGCAAGCGAGCTATGCAGAGTCGCTGTTGCTGACCACCTGACAGTCCCAACGCTGATTTGTGTAAGCGGTCCTTGACTTCGTTCCATAAAGCTGCACCCCGGAGACTCGTTTCGACTAGCTCGTTTAGACGTTTCTTGTCCGTCTCTCCGTGGATACGAGGACCGTATGCCACATTTTCAAACACAGATTTTGGAAAGGGATTGGGATTCTGGAAAACCATGCCAACCCTCTTCCTCAATAACACTACATCGGTGTCAGCAGCAAAGATATCCTCTCCATCAATTCTAACCTGGCCTTCGATCTTCACGCTGGGTATCAAATCTTGCATCCGATTGAGCGCTCGCAAAAAGGTAGACTTGCCGCAACCTGAAGGACCAATTAGGGCTGTCACGCTCTTTTCCGTCACTGTAATGTTTATATTTTTCAAGGCCTGCTGTTCACCATAAAAAAGGTTTAGGTTACTGACCACGATCTTGTCCATTTCACTTCTCCTTAACACGAACATAATTATAGGTTACTTCTTGTCTTTTCCCAAAAGGCGATGTTGAAGCCAGCGACTGGGAAGTGTCAAACAAAGATTAAAGACTATGACCATAATAATGAGCAGCGCTGCTGTTCCATCTGCAATTTGATCAGCATTTGTCCCTGGTAATGGATTTGATTTGGCGGCAAACAGATGTACAGCTAGCGTTTCTCCTGCCGCTAATGGATTAACGTCAAATAGTTTGCGTGAAACATTCATTCCAGCAGTGAAGATTAAAATAGCAGTCTCCCCTAAAGCTCTGCCAGCGACAAGGGTTACTCCAGTAATCAGCCCAGGTAAAGCCGTGGGTAAAATGACTTTACGCAAAGTCTGCCACATTGTAGCCCCTAATGCCAGGCTTGCTTCCCGATAACTTCTAGGAACTGTCCGTAGAGATTCTTCGGTTACACGCACTAAGATGGGTAGATTTAGCAATGCCAGAGTAGCAGATCCTCCTAGGATCGTGAATCCCACACCCAGTTTATTCACAAAAATAATCATACCAAAGAGACCGAAGACGATGGAAGGAACCGTGGCGAGACTTTCTGTACTCAAACGAATTAGGTCTGTTAACTTGTTTTGTGGGGCGTATTCTGCCAAGTAGATTCCAGCACCTAACCCCACGGGCAGAGAAAAAATCAACGAAAGAGCTAAAATGTAGAAGGAATTAAATAATTGCCCTCTTACACCGTCCGAACCATTAAAAAATTCAGGGTTCAGGTAAGGAAGGCCCCGTCCTAAAATTAAACCTAAAAAGGCGACCAATAAAGCGACAATGGCTATGGACACCAGCCAAAACATCATACTTGCAAAACGGTCCGATTGGCGAGCTTTCAACGTGCCGCCCCCTTTCGCACGGCTGTACGAACAAGAATAATCAGAACGAGGGCAATGATCAAAAGAATCAAAGACATCATAAATAAAGCGTTATTCCAGGTTGAGCCAAACGGAGTATTACCCATTTCCATAACAATGTTACTAGTCAATGTCGAAGTCGGACTGACTAAGGAACTTGGAAAGCGCGGCGAATTACCAATGACCATCTGTACCGCCATAGTCTCACCAATGGCCCTAGCCATCGCTAATATTAGAGCGGTTAAAATCCCTGGTGAAGCGGCTGGCACAAGAACCCTCCTAATAGTTTGCCAACGAGTTGCCCCTAAGGCGAGAGACGCTTCTTTATAAGTCTTCGGTAAAGAGCGTAAAGCATCTTCGGAAAGGCTTATGACCGTTGGCAAAATCATGATTGCTAATACAATACCCCCAGCCAAAACTCCATAACCTGTTGGTGAGTTGGTCAGTTTCCTTGTCAGTCCAACAATAACTGTAATGCCAACATATCCGTAAACAACCGATGGGATTCCTGCAAAAAGATCTGTAGCTGGACGCATAAAAGCGCGTACCCATGGCGGGGCAATCTCGGCTAAAAATACTGCCCCAGCCAGTCCAATTGGTCCTCCGAGTAGTATCGCGATCAACGTCGTTCCAAGCGAACTGGCTATAAACGTGAGGGCTCCAAACTGACCACTGTCAGGGCTCCATTTACTACTCGTAAAAAACTCAATCGCGCTAGCTTGTCGAAACGTGGAGAGACCCTGCATTCCCACGAACCAAATAATGCATAAGATGATTAACGAGACCAAAACTGCGCTACTAATGAATAGATAACGCGACAAGCGATCATTGAAATACACCCAGGACTTACGGTGAGGCAACCTGCTACACCTCCAAATCTTTTATAATTTTTGATTTTTATCCCTAGCTAAATTCTAACTTGAAGAACTCCTATTAACTATTTACACCACTATTAGTTTAGCGCATTTGTGTAAATTCTCGATTAAGGGATTGTAAAGTTTAGGTTAAAAAACAGCAACTAAAAATCACCTTCCCATGGGTGTTAATTAGGTTCTTGCCGATACCTTTACTCCGACCGTCTGATTTACACTTACTAGTAGAAAAAATAGGAGCAAGGCTTATCCTTGCTCCTATTGTGCGTCTTTATATGATGTCTAATACCCATGTATCGGCATTTTTAGGGATCTCTCGCATCATGTTATTTCTTGATCTTACTGATCGCTATAAACCCACTTTTCTCAACACTTTTACTTTGGAATTCTGGGCTTACTATATAGTCTAAGAAGGCTTTTACCGTACCTGTTGCTTCCCCTTTGGTATACATATGTTCAATGGCATAGATTGGGTACTGTCCGCTAGCCACAGTATCTGCACTGTACGCTACCCCATTGTACTTTATGGCTTTGACTGTGTCTTTAAGATATGCTGCGTCGATATAGCCAATTGCACCCGGGGTTTGAGCAACACCTGTGAGTAAATTACCCGTGGAATCCTGGGCAGCGGCCGTATCAGTGAACTCTTTACCATCCAATATGATTTTAACTATTGTCGCACGAGTACCAGAAGATTTTGCTCGTCCGATGATCGATATCTTAGCATCTTTTCCCCCAACATCTTTCCAATTGGTAATCTTTCCGGTGAAGATATCCGATAATTGAGCTTTAGTTAAGTTATCAACAGTCACATCTTTGTTAACAATGATTAGGAAAGGAGCCACCGCAACTTCGTGATCGATCAAACCTTTATCTTTTAGTTCCGGTGTGACAACTACGTCGGAATTGCCAATATCCACAGCGCCGCTGGCCACATTGTTCAGACCGGTCATCGAGCCACCGCCGCTTAAGTTTACTTGTACCCCAGCGTTTTTGCCCATGAAATCATCGGCAGCTAATTTAACTAATGGTTGGAGGGCTGTCGAACCTGCAGCTGAAATAGTTTTCTTGTCAACGGTTGTCGTGGCGTTTGGAGTCGTTGGAGTTGGTGCAGCAGTTTGGCCACATCCCACCAGAGCCAGTAGAGCAATTAAGGTCGTGCTAACAAGAGCAATTTTTGATTTCGCTTTAAACAATCTTGTTTCCTCCTTAAAATTCCTTAAGTTCAAATTGATTATACTTTAAGTTTGTAAAGTCTTAATGAACTCCATGTAAAGTTTGAGTTAAAATTTCATCGGTTTATTTCCGACGAGTAAAAACATATCCCACTCCCCTAACCGACTCAAACACGGGTCCTAGAGTCTTTAGCTTATTCCTCAAATGACTAATATGGACATCAAGCGCTCTAGTGCTCGTGCTAGAAAGGTTGCCCCAAAGCTTCTGTATTAGATATTCTCGACTGAAAACCTGGTAAGGATTGGCCACGAAGAGCACCAAAAGATCGAATTCTTTCACCGTTAGGGTTAAAGGGTAATCAGATAGAGTAGCCATGTAACTTTCTTGCACTATCTCTAAATTTTCCCACCTCAAAGGAACGTTCGGTGTGTCAGTTTTCCGTTGCTCTTCCCTTAGTCTTGCCTTAATTCTTGAAGATAATTCTCTAGAGCTAAAAGGCTTAGTCATGTAGTCATCTGCTCCAAGTTCAAGTCCGATTACTTTATCCGCTACATCGTTGCGGGCACTCAAAATTATGATAGGGATAATAGCGGTATCTCTTTGGGCCCGCAGTATTTTACACACATCATGCCCATCGAGTATTGGTAGCGTCAGATCTAGGATTATGAGATCTGGTTTTTCTCGGATAGCCAGATATACCCCCTGCTCGCCGTCTGAGGCAATAATAACCTCAAATCCTTCATTTTCTAAGTTAAATCGAACCAGTTCTTGAATTTGAACCTCGTCTTCCACGAGTAAAATTTTGGCCACAGTACAACTCCCCTCAACAAAGGCCTCCCTTACTAGTTTTAATTCGGACTTTACAACCACTATATTAATAGTCAATTGTAAAGTCTTCATGAACGGAAAGTAAACTTATTGTTAATAAATATCCTAATCCATATTTTTTGTAATTCATTCAGAAAAATATCCTGATAAATAAAAAAGTGAAAAATCATTTTATCCAGTTTTCTGCCCCATTTTTATATCCTTCACCACTTGGAGCATATCCTCCACAGCTCGCTCTGTTGAGTGACCTGGTAAGGCAACGGCCGCTTTTTCTCGCATTCTCTTGATTTCCTTAGGATTACTCAAGAAACGATTTAAGAGCCATCCCAATTCCTCTTCTGTGCCTGCAACGTGTCCTGCACCTATACGTTGCACATAATGTGCATTTTCTTCTTCCTGACCAGGGATTGGCTTGTAGATAACAAGTGGCAAGTGCTGAGTTAACGCCTCTGTAACCGTTAAACCCCCGGCCTTAGTAATTATCAGATCGGAAACCGACATTAATTCCTCCACGTTATAAACGTACCCTAACCGTACCATGGGGTTACGAGACTGTTCGATCACGTCTTGCAGGGAGTTGTACAGTTTTTCACTTTTTCCACAAACAATAATAGATTGAACCGGTACCAGAGAATCTGCGAGTTTTTGGCAGATTCTTTTCGTTCTTTCCAAACCCCCGTATCCTCCCATCACTAGAAAGGTGGGTAATTCTGACTTTAGACCTAACTTAGAAATAATATATTGACGATCGATTGGCCCTTCGAATTTTGGGCTGACCGGGATTCCCGTCACAAGAATATCTCGAGAATTGATTCCCCAGGACTCTAAACTTCCCTTGACATCCTCACATGCCACCATGTATCGATCAACACCCGAATGAACCCAGTGACTGTGAACCGCATAATCTGTAATTACGGTGATCACCGGAACGTGAAGAATTTGTTCAAGTCTCAGCTGGGCTAGAATTGAAGAAACGGTGGGATAAGTACATACAATGAGATCAGGTTCAAATGCCTGAATATATTTAAGAAAATTGCTTCGTCCCAATTGGTTCAGAAAACGTTGGATCATAGATTTAGGTTGTATCTTAGCTGTTTTATAATAAAACTTTCCCCAGAGTTTTGGGGTATGTTTAATCATATCAATATAAAATTTTTTCGCCATGATATTGAACCGCTTATTCAAAAAGTCACCAAAATCTAGATGAATAATTTCAGCAAGAGGTTCCTTTATACGTATTCCTTCGATAACAGCTTCTGCCGCCCGCATATGTCCATTTCCAAACGCTGCAGAAAATACTAGAACTCTTAACTGTTTCAACTGTTACCCTCCCCATCAACAACCTTTGTACTATCCTTACCTCTGTAGAATAGCCAAATAAAATCGAGCTGAAATCTACGCCAGCCGTAACGATAAATCCTGTAATCGCTCAAAGGTAAAATTCAAAAAACCCGCAGAACTAGCAATTGTCAGAGGAATCAACACTTCTGACGCCTCTGTAAAGCTTTCTTCAGAACACCCTCTCTCCTGTGATACCAGGGGATAGAGAGGCCCAGAAACGCTCGCATTATACTCTATCCATTGAGCAGAGTGAGAAAACGGCATATACAGCCCCCTTGTTACTGAAAACTCATTCCAGTTTCGAGTTGCCCATGCTTCAAACTCTTTGTGTCCGTCAAAAACAATCCCCAAGGAATGGTGTGGTACACACATGTCTTGGACAAGGTGAAGCGCCGCTCCTAAAAAGAACATGCCCTTTGAGACATTTCTCGGGAGAAAAATGGAAGCCTTATTGAAATAGTACTGACACTCAGCCATCGCTCCCGGCCACTGAAGGATTCCTTGCTTGTCGGGATTGCGGTAAAAATGATTGACATTCTTCCACCCTCGGTCTGCCCAAAGTAATCCTTTTGTCAGCATAAAGTGATGAACTTTGAAAAAAGTGGCTATATCTTCTTTTCCATCGTGCTCCAAAACTTCGTATGCTAGATCAAGACAATGAACATGAGTTAGCCCTGGGGAATCTAGAAAATATTGCAAGGGCCCAACCGGAGCAAGAAGCAACTTTGTCATCTTTCCTAGTGTCTGACCAATAATCTTCTCATACATCTCCAAGTCAACACCTCTCTTATATTATTAAGATCATTCTAATCCATTACTGTAAAGCACATATTATTCCCGTGTAAAGAAGTTGCGGGGTTTTGTTAATTTTGAGTTATTTTTGAAAGTTTTTTTATATATTGCATACTCTTTTGTGTTTTAGAGGATAAATTTAACAATAAATTTACCTTTAATTCATTAAATATTTACACACACCCATTAATATATAGTTGGTTACACCTACCTGATAGATTCAATTATATCCTGCAGTCAAGTTTGGAGAAGGAGTTTTGGAATGTTCAAGTCGGTAGATATAAGCCAACAAAAGTTATACCGTCTACTCAGAGACGAGAAACCAATCTGGGTGTTGTATCTTGATATTGTTAAATTTCATGAGGTGGAATTTCGTTACGGTTACAAAATCTGCCGACAAATCCTAGACGAATTAGAGCGTGAAATTACTCAAACGATTAAACAACAACGCAATATCTACCTGTTCTCTCATTTTGAAAGCAGGGGCGGGGACGACTTCGTAGTTTATTTTGTTCCTGGTAAAAAAATATATTCAGACATAACTGAAGTCATCGAACAATGGGTTCTCCCTTTGGAAGAACGGTTTAACCATAGGATTAGGAAACTGGTTAACGAGAAAATAAGCCTACGTTCTGGCCGAAGTGCCGATTATTTACTATATGCGGCTGTGAAAGAGGCCTTCCTCCTAAACAAATCTGAACCGGATCCCTACTTTTTTGCTCGTCGCGAAGAGATTACCCACCTAATCGAAGAACCTGACACGTACTTGAAAGCCGCTTTTCAACCGATCATTGAAACCCGAAGCGGAGAAGTGTTTGGTTTTGAAGCTTTGGCCCGTATACCAGATTCTACTTCTTTTAACAATATTGCTGACCTTTTTCCATTTGCCGAAAAAATAGGTCAGCTCTATCCAATCGAAACTCTTTGCCGGCGCCAAGCTATAAATTCTTACCCAAAGGTTGGCCAAAACCAGGAAATGCTCTTTCTCAACATAAATCCCCAGGTCCTAGTCGACCCCGGATTTGCCTCCGGTCATACTAGAAAACTGCTTAGTGACCAAGGGTTGGCACCTTCCGATGTTGTGCTAGAAATTACAGAGCGAAGTGCTATAGATGATTTTTCCACATTTCGCGATGCTCTGGATCATTATCGTAGTCAGGGTTACCTTATTGCTTTGGATGACGTAGGGGCCGGCTACTCCTCTTTGCAGTCCGTAGCAGAGCTTCATCCAGACTTCCTTAAAGTAGACCGATCTTTAATTGTCGGAGTGAATGCTGATCCGATCAAATGGGCCTTGCTAGAGACATTTGTCACCTTCTCTAAGCGTATAGGTTGCCGCATCATTGCAGAAGGGGTGGAAACGGAAAAGGAAATGCGCACGGTGGTCCAATTGGGGGTAGATTACGTACAAGGGTTCTTTGTTGCAAGACCCTCTTTTGAACGAAATAGCATTAACCCCGCCGTTATGGAAATCCTGGATTCAAAACGAGGGCTTAAATACGTTGAGCAAAACCCTATTATTTCCATGATAGAGCCCTTACCCCTCTTCAATACCAACACCCTGGTCAATACCGTTGAAACTTACTTCCGTGAGCACCCCCACCAATGGCTGGTGGGGATAACAGAAGACTCCCGTTTAGTCGGTATAATCCAGCGCGACAGGCTATTTGCTGCCCTAGGAACCCGCTATGGGGTTCCCCTTTATTTAGAACGTACTGTTCCCATATTAATGGACGAAAATCCCCTAATAGTGGAAGAAACCACTCCTTTAGAAGTGATGTCCAGCGTAGCTATGCAGCGTCCGGATGCCCAGTTATATGATGGCATTATTGTGGCTAACCAACAAAAGCCAATCGGCGTTGTTTCAGTGGCAAAACTAATGAAAGCGATGACCGAGAGGCAAATCCAAATTGCCCGGGGAGCTAGCCCTTTAACAGGGCTGCCAGGCAACCTAAGCATTGAACTGGAGATCCAACAGTGCCTAGATCAACAATTGTCCTTTGGCCTTATATACGTTGATCTAAATAAATTCAAATACTATAATGACCTTTACGGTTTTCAACAAGGAGACTTAGTCATCAAGATGTTAGGTGAGGTTTTGCTAAATGAATGTTACAAAACTGCTGAAGAAACCTTTGTCGGACACATTGGTGGCGATGATTTTATTATTATTTCTTCACCCTCGGAACTGGAAAAGCTAGCAGTCAACATCCTCACCCAATTTGAACAGTCTTGCGTGCACTTTTCCGGTGCCGAAGGTCTGAGCGTGGCCCTAGCTGGCCTTGTAATAAACACTACAGATAGAGTTTGGACACCCTTACTCGTTTCCGAGCGAGCTGCCCAAATTAAGAAAGAGGTCAAGGCAATAGAAGGCAACTCTTTTTTGTTACGATAGGAGGAGTAGAGTAAATGAAGTGGGTCAATAACTTAAAAACGTTCTACAAAATTAATGCCTTGGTCTTTGTTATGGTAGGCTTTATGATAGGTTTAAGTTTAATGGGTTATCACTATTATCGGCAAGCCAAAGTAGCCATGAACGATGTCTATTCAAGTTCTCTGATTTCTGTGAAACTCATCAATGAGGCCAATGCTAATGTTCGAATGATCCGTAGTAGCAATATAGAGCTTCTCTTAGCACCTCTTGACACTTCCAAGAAACAAAACCTACTCATTCAGACAACAGTACTACAAGGCTTAATAAAGGAGTCCCTGGATAACTACAGCCCCCTTGCCAAAGAGCCCTTCGAAGTAGCAAAACTTGCTGCAGTGAGAGATTCACTCCAAAAATACAGCGACGAATGGCAGAAGGTAGTTTCTCTATTGGAGAGCGGTAATAAAGAGGGGGCCTATGTCTCCTTTTCTGAAAATGTTATCCAAGACTTAGACAATATTAACGCCCTGCTTCCTGAACTTGTAGAATTCAGCACGCAAAAAGCAAAAAGTACCATTGTTCGTGAAAATCTTAATTTTATTCAAGCAGAAAAGTTGCTATTTGTATTCCCTCTTATTGCTGCAGTACTGGCAGTTTTCATAGGAGCACTGGTGGCCCGAGCCATTGCCAAGCCTCTACAAATAATGCTAGCAAATGTACAAGAGCTTGCCGCTGGGAATCTTAAGGTAACAACGATCAACACTGAATCCAAGGACGAAACGGGGCAATTAACTCAAGCTTTCAATCAGATGGCAATAAATCTGACGACACTTGTAAGAAGAGTCTCTGAGTCGTCAGAGGAAGTGACCGCCTCAGCTCAACAGCTCTTAACCATTACTGAACAAGGTTCGAAGGCCACTAGCCAAATCGCGGTGGCCATCGCTGAGGTAGCTGGTGGTACAGAAAAACAAGCTGAAGCAGTTACTGAGACAGTGACCGCCATTGAACAGATAGACGCTAATATTCAGATGGTAGCAGAGGCAGGCCAGCGTGTGATCACCCTCACCAATCAAACCGCTACCACTTCAGAAAATGGGCATAAGTCTCTCACTAAGGCTGTTGAGCAAATGGCGAACATCAGTCAGGGTAATCAAGTTGTTAAAGAAGCAATCACCTTACTGACTGAAAGTTCTGAACAAATAGCAGATATTGCTCGCTTAATAACTAGTATCACTGAACAAACAAATCTTCTAGCCTTAAACGCCGCCATCGAGGCCGCTCGTGCAGGCGAACACGGACGCGGTTTCTCCGTAGTAGCTGAAGAGGTTCGTAAATTGGCAGAACAGGCTAAAGTTGCAAGCGGACAAATCACAGCTTTAGTAGTCTTAAACAGAGCTAACATCGAACATGCTATTGAAGCAATCGATTCCGAAGAGACTCGCGTCAATGATGGAATTAATGTCGTGAACACAGTCGGTCTTGATCTTCGTGATATTTTGGAGATGGTGAATGAAGTCTCGTCACAAGTCAATGGTATCACCTCTTCTATTCTACAAATGGCGGGCGGAAGCCAACATATTGTCTCTGGAGTCCAGCATATCAGTTCGGTGAGTCAGGTTACCGCCGCCCAGACAGCCCAAGTATCTGCGGGGATTGACGAATTCACAGCTTCTATCGATGAGATTAACTTGTCTTGTCAGAGTCTTTCAGAATGCGCCCATACCTTACAAACTGGGATTAGTGTTTTTAGGATTTAAGTTTAGACAACCTTTTACCAATCTGTCATCAAGTCGATGTAGAGTTGTCCAGAAGAATCCAGTTGGGCTAAGAATACCTCTGAAACCTCACCGACATTATGCGCATGCAACTGTGTCATTAACCAGCTTTTAGTTATCCCTAAATTTTTTAAACTTTCTTCCTCAAATTTTCCTTCCCGTACCAGGATGGTTGGTAACCCTTTATATTCTGTCGTCAGTTGGAGATCCCCCGTAGTAACTGTTCGATAAATGGGTTTGAGTAAGATGCTAAGTTTTCCATCTGGTTCCATGATGGCAAATTCGACTTCTTTCAAATCGAATACTTTTTCCTCTCGAAGCTTAATCAATAAATTGTCCATTGATAAGCGCAGTGTTTTCAAATTCCCTTCTAAAATCTTGCCATTGGAAACAACTATCGTAGGAATTCCCTCTAAAACCTGACGAACGAGCTGGGATTTTAATGAAAGATAAGACATGAGATACGTCAAAAGAAAGTACCCTAGAAGAGGGAAAATAAAATCCGTAGGATCGTCATGCAAGTCCGTGGCTAAACTAGCAGCCATCTCTCCCACGGCTGCAATCGTTGCTACATTATAAATACTCAATTCCCCTACCTGCTTCTTCCCCAACACTCTCAACCCAAGCCAAAGAATAATAAAGGATAGCAATAGGCGCACAGTACTATTCATGATCACTCTATTTCTCACCCCACCCTTATCTTCATTATCCCAAGCTTTTTTTGCTTTATGCTCCTAATTACGGGTCGGGCACTATTGCCCGTTCGTTTCTTATAAAACTTTTAAAAGCCTTTCACATTTCATTTTGAAGTGTGAAAGGCTCTTATAATAGAACGAATTTACTTCGTCGCCCCTTTGAAATTTCGAGGTCTCTTCAAAAACTATGCAGGTACTTACCCCATTCTTGTAGAAAAGAAACTTTGGAACAGAGATAATATAAAAAACTACTAGGAGATGTTAGCATGTTTTACGAAGGACGAATTTATCGCCCACCTAGCGAGGCAAAAAGCATTATCTTACAAATTACCGTGGGATGCCAACACAACGCTTGCACCTTCTGCACAATGTATAAGGATAAATCCTTTAGGATTAAATCACACACAGAAATCAACGATATAATTGCCAAGGCTCTAGTGCACGACTCCGATGCAGAACGAATTTTTCTTGCAGATGGTGACGCTATCGCCGTAGATTCCTTAATGCTGGTTGAGATTCTCGATCAACTTTATGAAAAATTCCCCCGACTAAAACGAGTGGGCATCTATGGAGGTCCCAAAGACATTCTCGCCAAGAGTCCTCAGGAATTAGCCGATTTAAAAGCACATGGTCTAACTATTGTTTATTTGGGAGTCGAAAGTGGCAATGCGGAAATTTTATCATCCGTTTGTAAAGGGGTCACTCCAGAGCAAATGATCGCAGCCGGACAAAAACTTAAAGCGAGCGGTTTAACACAATCATGTACCGTTATCATAGGTCTTGGAGGAAAAGTCCTTTCGAATGAGCACGCTTGTGATACTGCAAGGGTGATTAGTGCAATTGACCCAGACTTTTTAGGAGCCTTGACCTTAATGGTGGAGGCAGAAGCCCCTTTAGCTAAAAATATAGAGCGCGGAACCTTTCAACTTCTCTCACCACTTGAATCCTTGACTGAGCTTCGGGCCCTTCTCGGCCAACTCAACGTCACTCACTGTGTTTTCCGAAGCAACCACGCCTCCAATTACCTGCCCCTCCGCGCAACTCTGCCTGATGATCGAAGTAATCTTCTGCAGACTATTGATAAAGTCCTGCAAAATCAGGCACTTGAACAGCTTCGACCCGAATGGTGGCGAGGACTTTAGCCAATTCTTTGCTTGATTCTCGAATTCGACACTAAACGAAGCATGTCTTCCACAGCCCGTTCTGTGGAAAGTCCCGGTAAGGCGACGGCGGCCTTCTGCCGCATTTTCTCAATATCCTCTGGATGCCGTAAAAAGTGGTTTAGAATCCGTCCTAATTCGGCTTCAGTATCTGCGACGTATCCTGCACCGATGTTTTTTACGAAATGTGCATTTTCTTCTTCCTGGCCTGGGATTGGCTTATAGATAACTAGAGGCAAGTGTTTCGTTAACGCCTCGGAAACCGTTAAACCTCCTGCCTTAGTAATAATCAAATCCGAAACCGTCATTAATTCCTCAACGTTATTCACATAACCCAAGCGCACCATAGGGTTACGAGCTTTCGCAATCATCATTTCTAATGATTGATATAGTTTATCGTTCTTTCCACAAACAATAATCGTTTGGACCGGGACATAAGAATCTGCGAGTTTCTGGCAGATTCTTGCCGCGCTTTCCAAAATTCCATACGCTCCTCCCATCAATAAGAAAGTCGGTAGCTCTGGATTAAACCCTAACTTCTTGATAATGAGTTGGCGATCCACATACTCTTCGAATCTTGGGCTAACTGGTATCCCCGTCATAAGAATACATTGAGCTTCAATTCCCCAGGACACTAACTTTTCCTTTACTTCGGGACATGCCACAATGTAACGATCAACACCTAGATGCACCCAATGACTGTGAACCGTATAATCCGTGATCACAGTGATCACTGGAACATTAAGAATCTGTTCTATCCTAAGTTGAGCTAATATAGAAGACACCGTGGGATAAGTACACACGATGAAATCTGGTTCAAATACTTGAATATATTTAAGAAAGTTCCTTCGTCCCAATTGGTTCAGGAGACGTTGCCCCATCGATTGTGGTTGCACCTTAGCCGTTTTATAATATAACCGTCCCCATAACTTTGGGATGTGTTTAATCATTTCACTATAGATATTCTTAATTATGGTATTAGACCGTCTACCTAAAAAATCACCAAAGTCCAGGTGAATAATTTTTGCAGAAGGTTCCTTGATACGTATTCCCTCAATAACTGCTTCAGCTGCTCTCTTATGACCGTTGCCAAACGATGCGGAGAATACGAGAACCTTTAACTGTTTCAACACTGGCCCTCCCTCTCATCAACAAGAAAGTTATTCTGACGATCCTCCGCCAGACGGACTTTTCCCAAGGTCCCACAGACTACTACTTCTATTATAGGGACATCCTTCACAAAAGGAAAGAAGATAATCAACCCCAAAATATAGGCATCAGCACTAATAAATTCAGAAGGAGTAAGAGATCATGGCACACAAAACGAACGCTGCTCGTATTCTTGACCAGAATAAAGTACCCTATGAATTAAAGGAATACACTGTCGATGAATCCGATTTATCGGCGGTCAACGTCGCTCAGAAGGTTGGTTTACCTATTGAACAAGTTTATAAAACCATAGTTGCACGCGGAGACAAAACAGGAGTAATCGTCGCCTGCATTCAGGGAGACCATGAACTACATCTCAAAGGTATAGCAACATTAAGCGGAAATAAGAAAGTCGAGGTTGTGTCTCTTAAGGAAGTTCAACCTTTGACTGGTTATATACGGGGTGGTGTTTCCCCCATTGGTATGAAGAAGAATTATTCCGTCTTTATGGACACTTCCATTAATAACCATGCAAAAATTGCTGTAAGCGCCGGATTACGTGGGCTTCAGCTCTTCCTTCGACCGGTTGATTTGATTTCCGTGACCAAAGCACAGTTAGGGGTAATTTCTATAGAAATTACCCCTTAAGCTGTTGAGCTAAACCATATTCATTTAAAATGTCCATCAATAATGATTTCTTTATTATCCGACCCTCTCTGCCGCTTTGGAGGCAGCACCGATGCAGCGGAATACTTCCTATAAATCATTAAAGGACCCTTCGAGCGCCTACATAATAGGATTTCCAGTACGGTCCAATAGTGTAGACAGTAACTCCTTTAGAGGATGAAGCATTAATGAATTGTCCGTTGCCGAGATAAATTCCAACATGGTCCACGATATTGTCACCATCTAATGAAAAAAAGACCAAATCTCCAGGCTGAAGATCTTCATAATTAACCCCGGTACCTACAGTAAATTGATCTCGTGAAATCCGAGGCAATGAGATCCCGTTTTGTCCGAATACGTACGAGACAAACCCCGAACAATCGAAGCCCGTCTCGGGTTTAGCCCCGCCCCATTGATACCTGACGCCGAGATTTTGTTTTGCAGTGCTAATAATATCTACTATTTTATTCTGACGCTGTTTTTCTACGTAAACGGTATTAATTGACTGCGCCGTCAAGGGACCAACGATTCCGTCGCTTGCTAAACTATGTGCCTGTTGATACGAAATCACACACTGTTTGGTCATGCTACCAAAAATACCATCCACTTTTTCAACATTAAATCCCAGGTCGTTGAGTTCTTTCTGTAGCTCCACGACATCCCCTCCTGTGGAGCCTAACTTGAGTAAACTGTCTCCGAGAGATGCCTGAGCAGGATTAGGTGCAGAAAATAGTAAGATTGTTAAAATAATTGCGAGCATGAATCCCTTTTTCATTTTTCCATCCATCCTTTTAATGATACTTTTACAGAAACTGGGATCTTTATAAGTCAAAACTATGTTCTAATATTGATTATCGTCGAACTTGACCATATAATCCATGTGTAAAATGTTACATTTATTCAATGAACTTACATCTCCGCTTCTACAAACACGGGTGTTGTTTTTATTTGAAAACAAAGCGTAGGGGCTAGGAAAAATTAATCCCAGCCCCTACGCTTTTAGAAATTTTCTATTGTGCAAGTATCGGAACGTTCTAGACAGTATATATGGTGTCTGCCAATTACGAAGGGGTTAACTCTTCCTCTTCTGAATCCCGAAGCTTATGCTGGGAAAGTCCTATAGAATCATCTATTTGACTAACTACTTGTGCGGATTGGCTTGGTTTATTCTCTAATTGCCCTGTTTCATTGGTGACCTCCATATCACCAGCTTTATAGACTTTGAATCTTTCAGTCACCTCTTTGTTTTCCACGCTAACATACACCTCCAATATAGTTACTTAATGTAGTATTTCCCCAAATACAAAAAGAATGATTATAAAAAGTTTAAAGATCCACCGTTCTTTGACGATAGATCTTTAAACTTTTTTTCAATTTTTTATTGCTTCGGTAATTCAAAGGAACTCTTCAAAGATACGATCCTGTTAAAGACAAGATGATCCTGAGTTGTATTCAACGGATCAACGTTAAAGTAACCATGTCTAAAGAATTGGAATTTATCCTGAGGCTTTGAGTCTTTGATGTTTGGTTCAACGAATCCGTGTACAATCTCCAAGGACTTAGGATTAATGTGATCCATAAACGAGGTCCCGTCCTCCTCGTCGTCATCCAAAATCAAGGGTTCATATAACCTGAACTCCGCAGGAATAGCCTGCCCGGCATCAACCCAGTGAATCGTCCCTTTGACTTTTCTCCCTGTGAAGCCTGATCCACTCTTGGTCTCGGGATCATACGTACATTGCAGTTCAACGACCTTTCCAGATTCATCTTTAACTATATCATTACATTTAATGAAATAGGCATTTTTCAAGCGTACTTCATTTCCCGGAAACAACCTATGATACTTCGGCGGCGGATTCTCCGTGAAGTCCTCTTGCTCAATATAAATTTCGCGAGAAAAGGGGATTTGTCGAGTACCCATTTCGGGATTTTCTGGGTTGATTTCAGCCTCCAGCATCTCCTCCTGACCTACCGGATAATTCGTGATAACCACCTTAAGAGGCTCGAGTACGGCCATTGTTCTTGGTGCTTTAAGTTTCAAGTCTTCTCGGATAAAATGTTCGAGCATTTTGCTGTCAACAACACTATCCGCTTTGGCCACCCCAATTTCTCGGGCGAACGTACGAATTGCCTCCGCAGTATATCCTTTGCGCCGAAGTCCCGAGATTGTTGGCATTCGGGGATCATCCCAGCCGTCCACAACTCTGTCATCGACAAGTTGCTTGAGCTTTCGCTTACTCATGACTGTATTTGTGATATTTAAGCGTGCAAATTCATATTGATGAGGTACATTTACCATTTCACATTCTCGAATAACCCAATCATACAAAGGACGATGATCCTCAAATTCCAACGTACAGATCGAGTGAGTGATCCCCTCGATTGCATCTTCCAACGGATGCGCGAAATCATACATTGGATAAATACACCACTTGTCCCCCGTATTATGATGAGACGCATGAGCAATCCGGTAAAGAACCGGATCACGCATATTGATGTTCGGAGAAGCCATGTCAATTTTAGCGCGTAGTACTTTTTCTCCGTCCTTGAATTCCCCTTTACGCATGCGCTCAAATAACTCCAGATTTTCTTCGACCGACCGCTCACGAGAGGGGCTCCCTTTTCCCGCTTCTGTTAAAGTTCCACGCATTTGCCGTATTTCTTCTGCAGTAGAATCACAAGCATAAGCTTTGCCTTTTTTAATGAGCAAAACCGCGCGATTGTACATCTCCTCAAAGTAATCCGAGGCAAAGAACAATGCGTCCCATTCATACCCTAACCACGACACATCTTCTTTGATAGACTCTACATATTCCGTGTCTTCTTTGGTCGGATTCGTGTCATCAAAGCGCAGATGAGTCTTCCCCTTAAATTCATCCGCCAATTCAAAGTTTAGGATGATAGATTTTGCATGTCCAATATGTAAATAGCCATTAGGCTCCGGTGGAAACCGTGTAATAATATGGTCGACCTTTCCCGCTTTTAAATCCTCCGTAACAATGTTCTTTAGAAAATTTGAGGTGGATTTACTTTCCATCCATTATCAACCTTTCTCACTTAAATGATCCTTCATCTGCCAATTTTACCCTTACCCTAAATAATACTGCATACAAGGAAAGAGTTCAACTTTAGGTATTATATTTGTCTACCAGGCCTCAAAAAACCTGTATCTTAGGATTACTTAGTAATCTAAGATACAGGTTACATCCTATAAAATATTGAGTCTTCTCCACGTTATACCATTCTCTTATTGAGGCTTAATTTCTGTCAGTGTAACGGAAACGTCCTGTGTTTTGTTATTGCGGAAAATTGTTATAGTGACCTTTTCGCCCGGATTATACCTGAACAGTTCATGGGTTAACTCCAGCGAACTCTTGATTTCCTTACCATTAATCTTCGTTATGACATCACCAGCAACAATCCCTGCGCTATCCGCAGGACCACCCTGCGTAATTTTGGATATATAAGCCCCAGCTGGCCATCCACGTTGACTCGCATATTCTGCCGTATACCGAGGATCTATTTGAACATTTAGGCCGGGATGACTTGCATACCCTTTCTCGATCAGTTGTTTAATCGTCGGTAACGCATCTGAAATTGGGATGGCAAAGCCCATTCCCTCAAATCCTGCTTCCTGATTTTTAGCGGAATTGATCCCGATAACTTGACCCTGATAATTGACAAGTGGCCCACCACTGTTTCCAGGGTTAATGGCCGCATCCGTTTGGATGAGGTTGAAACTCGCCTCCCCAGGGATGTTTAAAATCCGATTCGTTGCGGAAACAACACCAGTGGTCACAGAGCGTGCAAATTCTTGACCTCCTGGATTTCCGATCGCAACGACTGGTTCACCAACTTGGAGTTTTGTAGAATCTCCCTGTTGAGTAGCCGTCAAATCTTTAGTGTCTGCAATTTGAACCACAGCTAAGTCCGTACGATCATCAGCACCGACCAATTTTGCATTAATATTGCGGCCATCTGCTAGACTCACCACGATCTTCTCGGCTCCAGTAACCACATGGTTATTCGTGACAATGTAGCCATGTTGCGCATCAATGATGAAGCCTGAGCCACTTCCTACTTCGGACGAACCCCCCCCGCCGAATAATGCTCCGCGTGATTGGAAGTTGGCAATCCCGACAACCGCAGGGCCTACGGCCTTAGCAATCTGGGCGACAGGAAAATTAGTCGCTGCGGCTGTATTGACGGTAGGGGTTGTGGCCCCACTATTAAGAACCACTTGATTTGTCGAGGCGAGCTGCTTATTGCCATAGATCGACGGAATTAACGCCACTGCCATGACTCCACCCAGCAGGGCACTAATTAAAGCAACCGCAACCGTTGAAAAGAAGCGGGGTCCTTTCCTTGAATAATTACTTTTATCATTATAATAGCTCATATTAAGACTACCTCCTTTATCATCATTCCCTTAATTGGATCAATTCATGCGGCGTATACCGAGGAGCAACTTGAACTAGCACATCTGGGCACTTTTTAGAACTATTTAGTTCTTGCAGAATACGCATAACTGTAGACAATGCGATCTCTGGAGTATTATTTTCTTCACTCAAATGGGCTAATATGACCCGTTGAGTATTTTCCGTTATCCATTCTGAAAGCCCTTCTGCCAACTGCTTGTTTTCAAGATGCCCGTAACGTCCACTGATCCTCTTTTTAAGATACGCAGGATAAGGACCCCATTTTAGCCGTTCCTCATCATAGTTTGCTTCCACAACAAGGGCATCACACCCTTTTAAATGCCGGTGCATTTCTTGGGTGATCACTCCACTGTCAGTGGCAATCCCGACTGCTAGGTCCCCCTTATTTTTAAGCCTCGGTCTCGAGACCTTCAAGCCATAACTTTCACGACTATCGTGAGAGGTTGGGTAGAGCACGACATTAAGCCCTGCACACGAAAATGAACTTTGAACTTCGATACGTTGGTTTTCCGCAAGCTTTCCCAAAGAAGAACCCATGGCCTCCCACAATCCTGTAGTGGCGTAGATCGGTATCTTTAATTTACGCGCCAAGATACCTACTCCGCGAATATGATCTACATGCTCGTGCGTAACTACGATCCCCTCAATTTCTGAGTCTGGAATGTTTACCTGGGAAAGGTTATGTAAAAGGCTCTTGCCACTTATTCCGCAATCCACTAATAAATGTCGATTGTTCTCCCCGACTAGAATTGCGTTTCCGGAACTCCCACTCGCTAATGTCGTAAGATGCAATTAAAATTCCCTCCGTTCCGGTAAATAAAGTATAGCAAAAGAAATTAAAAAGGGAGTGAAGCTTTTGTGAACATATTGTTAACAAATTTCAATCCCTCCTGTGAACTGACCTTTAATTCAAGATTACGGAGTTGCTGAGTTTGACGTTCCATTTTTTAAGGCTGGATTGGGGTTGGATATGCCATTTGGGGCATTATTAGCCTTGAGTTGATTTTCGGCCTCGCTAATTAAAGTTTTCATGCGATCTTTCTCGTCGCTAGTTTGGGCTACAGATTGAGCCTTCTGCCACTGAGTAAGGGCTCCAGCCCAATCCTTCTTTGCTTGCGAGAGAAAGATCCCGTAATTACCCAAGGCGTTGTAGGAATCTGGTTTAAGGACTAGTGCTTCCTTATATGTCTTTTCTGCTAATTCATTATCTCCGCTGTAAAAGGCCGCTGTCGCCATATCCACTACGACGTTAAAATCTTTATTTGTTTTCAATACATTCTGGTATGCTTCAACAGCATGTTTAAAGTTCCCTTGCGCATCAGTAGGCGCAACATCCAGTGCTGCCATTCCCGCGTCATAGTATCCATCGCCTAAAGCGCTTTGCAAGGGTACATTCCCTGGGTCAGTCTTTGCCTGTTGGGCCATGGCTTCAACGCGCGCCTTCTTAGCCTGGTAATCTTCCGTAGCACTGGTAGTCTTCGTCGAACTATTCGTACCCGGAGGGACACCTCCGCCCACGAAATACCCGACTACTGCCGAACCAATCATGGCAACGCTAATAAGAACAGCAAGTATCGTTGCAAAAACACGTTGTTGCTTTTTCTTCAAACGGCTCGCCTCCTTGACCATATAATTCCAACCATTATTGTAACATGCCTGCTCATAGCATCCAACTATTTCTTAAACTAATCTAAAAACCACTTCCTAATCTGACAACGCATATCATAATAAGAAGTGCTCTCGCCAACATCGGAAGTCTTTCCCATAATTAATTGATTGACACCCATCCCTTCTGCCGTCGTGCCCTCTGGCAACACAACAGTTTCGGGGTGAATATCTTCTGAAACAGCCACTTGCGCTACGAGTTGCCCATACATTGTTTCTACTATAGCCTGATTTCCAGGAAGCAAGTTATTCTTCTCTGCTAAATCTGGGTGAATAAAAACTATAAAACCATCCTCTACATGGAATTGGGAATGCATCGCTTTTGCCGGATGTGGGGTTAGTAGGTGCCAAGGAAATTCTGTTTCACTCTCTTGAGTCTCTCCTGGTACATACGTTGCAACGGCTTCTCTCATTTCTTCCTTAGCCTTTTCTGAAGACAACTCTATTTTCCCACTAGGGGTTCTAAAGTCCTTTTCCGCCCAAGCCACCTTGGGAATATAAGGTGCGTAGATAGGCCCCTGAGCAAGTTGATTCAGAGTTATTCCGTAGGTTTCTTTCAAAGGAGCAATCACGAATTCAATCCACTCCCTCGGAGTGTTCACAAAATCCTTTTCTAAGCCTAACCTCTTGGCTAACTCTGTGAACAAGATAGGTTCGGATTTAATGCCCCCCTGCGGTTCAAGGACTTTTTGAGAATAGTGGATCAGTGGACTCCAGGACGTTGTGATCAGTTCCTCCTCCTCGAAAACAGTAGCAATCGGTAACACTAGATCTGCTTGACGTGCCGTTTCCGTCATCACCGTGTCTAATACCACTTTAAAGGGGATCTCTCGCCAAACTTCCCGCCAAAGAGAGGTATTTGGCTGTTGAACTAAAGGATTAGAACGTGTGACAACGGCCAATTGAATCTTGGGATTAGCCTTTTGTAGTTCTTCTGCCAAGACCGGATGAGGATATGTCCGAGCTTGATACCGTTCAGGCGACAGCAACACAGAATTAAACTTACCCTTGTGATATTGGTGCGCATACTGAATCCCAGCACCCGTCCAGCCAATGTTACCGCTAATTGCTGCTAGTGCATCGATCGCCCGGACCGTATTTCCTCCGCTAACATAGCGCTGAACTCCATGTCCTAGAATAATGGATACTGGCCTCCTATGGCTAATCCTATGTGCTAACTCTGTCATTTGGGATATGCTCACCCCGGTGATGGCTTCCACTCGCTCGGGGTAAAACTCCTTGACACGATCAGCAAAGGCGTCAAATCCATGAACATACCTTTGAATAAATTCGAAGTCCTGCCAACCTTCCCGTAAAATAATATTCCCTATCCCTAAGGCCAAGGCAGCATCCGTCCCCGGTCGAACTCGAATAAACTCATCCGCAAAATCCGCGCTTTTGACGCGGTTTGGATTGATAACTATCAGATGAGCTCCTCGTTTTTTCGCGGCCAATAAGTGAGGGACTAGGTGGATGTTTGTAACGGCAGGATCCCGTCCCCATAACACCAGTGTCTGTGCTTCCTCTAAATCTTCCCTGGCACTCGTAAAAACACCGCCAAAGTCTAACTCCTGAGCTCTGTACCCTGCTCCCCAACACATACTCCCTCGGGGTTCGGTGACACCCCCCAGCGCTTGAAAAAAACGTCGATCCAATTCTCGAAGGGCACCGTTGTGCCCATAATCATAATGATGGAGAATTCCCCAGGATCCTACTGTTTCCAACGTCTGTTTGATCTTCTCAGTTAAAAGCCCATAAGCCTCATCCCAAGTTAACCGTTTCCACCCTGCCCCCTGCCTTAACAAGGGAAACCTCAAGCGATCGGGTGAATATACACGCTTCGCCAAGGCATGGCCTTTAGAACATATAAACCCTTTTGTGGTAGGATTGGGATCTCCCTGTAAACGCAACCCCTTTTCAGTCTGCTCTACCAAAAAAGCGCAACCATCTGGACAGTTCAAAGGACATGCCGAACGTACTACAGCCATTTTCTTTCCTCCTGAAAACATTTGATCTGAATCTTCTTTTCAACCCTCTGAAATTTTTCAATTAGAGTTCCCTATCCGATGATGAAGAAGTAAGGATCGCCGACAGAGGCAATATCTAACAGCAACTTCTTGGACTAAAAAAATGTATCAGAAGAGATTCTTAGTTTTGGAGACTTTCTTTGATTTTGACATAAAGCGCAACTTCTAATCGTTTCTTCTGAAGTTCGCACCCCAGCTTATACACTTCTGTCAAGTTTTGAGTAGAGGCCACATTCGCTGCGTGACAACCCCCACTGCAGGAAAACCGTGCCCAGCATTCCCGACAAGACACCTTCGAAAAGACATGGGAAGAACGAAAATTTTTAACAATTTCAGCCTTGAGTGTATGCGGATTTTCGTTATAGAGTGACCCTAATTTGTAGGCTTCCTGCCCCACAAACTGATGACATGGATAGAGATCTCCCTCTGGGGAAATTGCCACATACTCGTGACCTGCCCCGCAACCAGAAAGCCGTTTGATCAGGCAAGGTCCTTGATCTAGCGCGACATTGAAATGAAAGAAGTTGAAATCGCCTTCTTGTCCACGGCGCATTAACAATTCCTCACCAAGACGATCATAGGCTTCTCGAATCTTATCCAGATCCCCTTCTTGGAATGCGTAAGGATCCTCTGAACCCGCTACAACGGGTTCCATTGAAATTTGTTTTATTCCTAAATCTGCCATGTGCAAAACATCGCGATCGAAGTCTAAATTAAAATGCGTATACGTCCCTCTAACATAGTAATATGTCCCCAAGGCGTAGGGCGAGCTTTCTGGACGCTTGGTCGTAAACTGTTGGATACGGGGGGTAATTTCTGCGTAACTCCCTCGACCATCCGCATGGGGGCGCATCCGATCATGTACCTCGGGGCGTCCGTCTAAGCTTAAAACCACACTGATCTCCTCTTTCTCGAGGAAATCTTGAATTTCACGGTCTAATAATACTCCGTTCGTGGTCAGCGTAAATTTAATCGTTTTATTTTGGTCTACCGCAGCTTTTCTACCGTATGAGACAAGGGACTTTACCACCCCAAAGTTAATCAGCGGTTCTCCACCAAAGAAATCAACTTCGCAATGGTCCCGATGACCCGATGATTCTAGAACAAAGTCGATACCCCTTTTACCTGTCTCGAAATCCATCAGCATTCTACTTCCACCAAATGCACCCGCTCCAGCAAAACAATATTCGCAACGCAAATTGCAATCATGAGCAACATGCAGACAAATTGCCTTAACAATCGGCTTTTCCGGGTAGTTGGGCGTTACTCCCTCAGACTCCTTCGAAAAAAGGGAGCCCTCCTTACTGAGCTCTTCAAGTTCTCCCAAAATTTCAAAAAGTTCTTCTCCTGTTAGAGCCGGTTTCCCGCCTCTTTCACAGAAGAGGTTAATCCCCTCCAGACTGATCTCTTGCTCTCCCTCTTGTAGGCCTTCGATAGCTTTAAGCACATTAAACGTTCCCTCATCTAGAACATGCAAGGAACCGGAATTAACGTCATGTGCGATATATAAATCTCCCTGATGATAACTATGAACATTCTTCTTGATGCGATATCCCTCAAAATTTAAGAACTGTGACATCTAGATCCTCTCTTTCTTATCTTATCTAAATTACTTTTCTTTCAAACTTTTTGCATTCTAATTTATTCATGTTCTTTCTAACCCTAATAAATAGAAACAGAACCCAGCCCGTATTTGGGGTGGGTTCTGAGGTCTATGTTCAAACTTCAGCCAAAGCGCCTTATTTAACACACACTTGGTTACCAACCGTGCACGACGTCTTACATGCAGATTGGCAAGAGGTCTGACACTTGCCGCATCCTCCGGTCTTCACTGTAGCACTTAGGTTTGCTTTCACAATGGTCTGAATGTGTTTTGCCACTCAAACACCCTCCTCTCGATACTCACGTCTTTTAATTCGTTCTTGATTATATCACACGAAAGAGGAAAAAGGCAAAGCTTCATCTTTGTCAAAATAACCTCTTTTCCTCGACTGCAATCCACTCTAAGAATACACTAGAATCGAGCTCGGCAACATAAGAAATCCTGAGAAAAAGAGATCTATCAATTGAATAATCGCTTATTTCTAAAATTTTAGCAAAAAAGTTGACGAATTTGCCTAATTATACATATAATGAAGTATACATCTGAAACTAATCTCTGTTAGGTGAGGCTCCTGCATAGACACAGGCCACTGCCCAGAAATGTCGAGAGACGCCAATTGGGTAGAACAGGTATTACCGGCATAAGGTTCTACTTAATGTGGCTGAGAAAACTCTACTCTACGCTATGCAGTGCTAAAGCTCAACGAGAAGGGAGGTCCATAAGGCTTACGTTTATTGACCTTCTATTTTGCATAGGGGTCTTTTTATTTTTTTGACTTATTATATTCCTCATTTTGGGAGAATTTAAAGGAGGTGGTTTTATGGATTCTGGCCCTTACCCTTCGCAATCATACAATCTAATTATAATTCATCACAAACGCCGTCAATTTGACAACAAGTTCCAGAATCCATCACCTAAGGAAGAAGGGATGTAAATGCATGAACTAAAAGTTCTCGGAGAATTTTATTTCAGCCAGTTGACAAACAAGCCGATCTTGGATGCCAAAGGACGTCGTATTGGCAGATTACTTGACTTGGCCATACGCTGGGATAGTGTCTCTCCACACGTTACTGGGATACGATATGCCAAAGGGACACTTTCCTTAATTCCCATAGAATGGGTCGTTTCCTGGGATAAAAACGGTCTACGTCTTAATACCGTTTTCGATCCAATACTAACGTGCCCTCTCCAGGATGATGAAACATTTATTGGGAAATGGCTATTAGATAAACAAATTATTGATCTGGTTGGTTCAAGACTAGTACGGGTAAATGATATTTCTTTGTCCTGGGTGTCACACGAGGAGCATCAATTCATCGTTTTAGTTGCAGTGGATATTGGCGTACGAGGCTTGTTCCGCAGATTAGGTGTTGAATTTCTACTAAGTCGCATTGACAATAATTTTGTAGGCTGCCAATACATCAAACCCTTAGAAAATCGAACGTCATCCCTCCAACTCACTCGGGAAAAGGAGCAACTTAGACAGCTTCATCCTGCAGACATCGCCGACATTATTGAAAACATGGACTATAAGCAGAGAGCGAATTTCCTAGATACGCTTGATTCCCAACAGACAATCGATGCCTTAACTGAAATGGAGTTAGATGCCCAAGTTGAAGTGATCAATCAGATGGACGAAGACCGTGCTTCAGATATCCTTGAAGAAATGCCTCGAGACGAAGCGGCGGATATTTTGAGTGAATTGTCTATAGAGAAGTCTGAGGAACTTCTACGTTTAATGGAATCTGATGATGCTGAAGATGTCCGTGAATTAATGCAGTATGAAGAAGATACCGCAGGTTCACTTATGACGACTGAATATATTGGTTTACCATTCTGGCTTACGGCCGAGCAAGCCATTGATGAATTAAGGAGATTGGCGCCTGAAGCGGAAACTATATATTACCTCTATGTAGTAGATGATCAAGAAATTCTGGAAGGGGTTCTTTCACTACGAGAACTGATCATTGCTTCCCCTGAGACACCATTAAAAGATTTGATGCATACAAAAATTGTAAAGATTTCCCCATATGATGATCATGAAAAGGTCGCTGACATCTTTCACAAATATGGCCTATTGGCAGTTCCGGTTGTCGGTGATCAAGCTCAAGTTCTGGGAATTATTACAGTGGACGACGTTCTAGAATTATTAATGCCAGAGCGCCCTCGTGTGGAAATCCACTCCACCTTAATCGCCCGCCGCCGTCAGTCGAAAGGAGGACATAGCGAATGAAACTTAAAGAGCGCTTTGCCCTATTCTTCGCCGTTATGGGCCCAGGAATCGTTACTGCGTTTGCTGATAACGATGCCGGAGGGATTGCCACTTATGCCGCAGCGGGTGCAAAATACGGTTATTCCCTCATCTTTACCATGCTTGTCAGTACGGTCCTTCTGGCAATTGCTCAAGAAATATCCGCACGCACAGGAGCCGTAACCGGTCGAGGACTCTCTGACTTAATACGAGAAAACTATGGAGTTAAATGGACCTTCTTTGCCATGAGTGTCCTACTAATCGCTAATCTGGGAACGACTGTGTCCGAGTTTTCCGGGATTGCCACAAGCTTTGAAATCTTTGGGATTAGCAAGTATCTTTCCGTACCAGCCATGGCAGCTATTATCTGGTGGCTAGTCATTAAAACTGATTATGGTAAAATTGAAAAAATCCTCTTACTCCTCTGTTTGACATTCTTTAGTTATGTTATTTCTGGGATTATGGTCAACCCGCCTTGGCCTCAAGTCTTTGTCGAATCCATTACTCCCACATTCTCAGGAACCCCTGCCTTTTTACTAATGGCCATTGGGGTGATAGGGACAACGATTACCCCCTGGGGACAGTTCTATGTGCAAGCTTCCGTGGTCGATAAGGGAATCACAGCTAAGGATTATCGTTACACACGCTGGGATGTACTGATCGGAACGTTCTTTACTGGTTTTATTGCCTTCTTTATTATTGTCGCTACTGCCGCAACGCTCTATGCCAATAAAATCCCCATAGAAACAGCTATGGATGTGGCCTTGGCCTTAAAGCCGTTAGCGGGACAATATGCCAGTTTCTTGTTTGGCTTTGGTTTACTTGGTGCATCCATGCTAGCCGCATTTGTGCTTCCTCTAAGTACCGCCTATGCTGTCTGCGAAGCCTTTGGCTTTGAGCATGGGATTAGCAAATCGCATAAAGAAGCCCCCGCATTCTTCGGACTCTATACCGTCCTTATCGTTTTGGGGGCAGCCATTGTCTTATGGCCTAATTTATCCTTATATCACGTCATGTTGACGACACAAGTTGTTAATGGGATACTGCTACCCCCTATTCTCATCTTCATGGTGCTAATCGCCAGTAAGAAAAGCATTATGGGAGATTACGCAAATACAAAATTCTTCAACATCGTCTCCTGGACCTTCACCTTTATCTTAATCCTTCTAACTCTGCTTTTACTTGCTTCAACCTTGTTCCCCGAGTTAGTAAGTAACGCTCTAAGCATATTGGGATTATGAAGCAATACACTGTGATTCAGTGATTGTATAATACTCATTCAATAAACGATCTAAACTTTGGCTCATATCCACAAGTTCCGGATCGGTAAGGCTCATATAGTTGGCAGAATCATTAAGTTTCTTGCGAGCATCTTCGATTAAGGACAATAGACAATCCATAAAAATAATCGCCTCTTTTTTAAAATATCATTTGCGGAGGGGTACTCGCAAGCTACCAAAGATGACCCTCACCTGGAATATTTTAGTACATTGTATTCAAAAAATCAAGATACTTTTTAATTATCCTCTTTCATTACAAATAAGTTATTTTTCTCCTTCAAGCGAACTATTAGGCCACAATCAGCGACCTTTAGTCATAATAGTTCCAAGTAATCCATTGAAATTACCTCTTTATCCAAAAAGAAGCTTCTTTACATCAAAAAAGAAGCTTCTTTTTACTTGTTCGCACGCTATCAAGCACAGAGAATAAAAATAAGACATAAAGTTTTCCACATTACAAACAAAAAAGCACCACAAACCCTTGCAGTGCCGCTACATTTCATATGGAGCGGACGACGAGATTATCTCAGAAAGAATTCAGCGTCAAGAAAAACGCCCCTTACCGCCTACGGAGAGCCAATGAGTAGGCCCGAGTTCAGTTTATCCGATCCTAAACCCCGTCCCTTCTACGACACCTTTTACCTCTTCTTGGGAGATATAGAATTCGCTAATCAATATGTCAAGCTTTTCACTAACCCTCACCACTCTTGGATCCGTAAGATCTTTATCCGAAGCAATTTTTTGCATTTGCACTCTTAAGTATTCGATTTGTTGTTCCTGTGCCATCAGTTTCATTCTAGAACACCATCCTTATTAAATTTGCACGCTTGGTTATTCTAGTATTTTATAACGTAAACATCAACCGTATAAAAAATAATGTATTGTCGAAATATAAGAAAAGCAGTACCATCTGGACACAGAGAAAAGCCTCTACCATTTCGATCAAGACGAACAAAGAGCGCCTACTGCTCACCCCTCAACGTATTTTCGTATAAAATATCCTTAGCATCATTCCTGCAATTCAGGTAATACTGTTAGGGTAAATATTTAAGGAGGCGTTCAATTTTGAGCAATAAAGATGAAGCTACAAGAGAAGCTTTAGCCAGTGAATTAGGACAACTTAAAGATAAATATTCACGGTTGGAACGTGCTTATAATGAATTAAAAGACCAGGTTTCTCAAGATCAAGGACATACAAGTTAGTCCTTTAGGTTCAAACTCACAAAGAGGGAGAGCACATAAATGCTCTCCCTTCCCATCAATCCTTCACAGTCCGGATTACCATTTTCGCCAGTAATAATAAATTCATCATCCAGGATCGTACCCTTGGGGATCCGATTGTAATAAGCTCGTGAAAGCTTTCTATTACATACTCTTTATCACATCTTCACAAAAACCACTTAAATACAGCTCGAACTTAATCTCGAACGCCTTAGCCCCCTTGATCCTCTGGCACCTAGCACAGCGTCCTATTGCTACGAACTTCTCTTCGGTCACGAGAGAACTTGCTCGCGATCTTGAGTTTCATTATCGGATGGAATGAGTCCAAAAGTCAGCTAAGTCCTGATAAGGAGGTAAAATAATATGTTTAAAACTATTCTCAAGTCTAAAAAAAAGCTTAATCGCTGGCCAAGCATTATAGTACGTACATTCAGAATGACAATGTGGCCTAAGATCTGAAATATTGGAATATCAAATAAACTCCTACAAAATGCTATAATCCCCTTATGGTAGACACACAAAAAGAGAACTTAATTGGTTTCATAAATGTGTCTCTGTGAAGGGGTTTTTCTATGCCAAAAGAATAATGCGTATGACAAAGACTTAAAGCTACGAACAATTGACATGCATATAACACATTGTTGCTGAACTGACTGAGTCTAATCCATCAATACATCGCCTTCTACAAGAAGGAACGTATACAATTAAAAACTGGCATGAGCCCGGTTGAATCCAATCCATGCCGCTTAAGGTTTCTTTTAAATGTGTTTACTTGACAGGGACATCATTTAAACGGGTGCCTATTTTATTCACAAAAAGTCCCTTCGCTAGGAGGGGAAAAGTAGGAGGATAAGAAAAAGGCTGTGTGTTAACCACTAAAGCAGCAGGTGACCATCATCTGCTGTACTGTAATAATCTAAACCCGTTACCATTCAGTGACCTTTGTATGGAGAATCTGTGAATCTTATTAGGCGAGTGAGCAAACGAACAATGTTTAAAGGAAAGACGCCTAAGTTAAAAGCGTCAACCTTTTTCTTTATGGTGAGCTCCGTAATTGAAAGCTAGCACTGATACCAAGCTGAGTATATACGGAATTGCAAATTTCAAACTGGCACCCACTCTCTTCTAGTTTTGGTTAATTATAAATTTTTTCAATTTTTTTAACAATATCCAAATGACTTATTCTAATAGGACTTTGGTCCTGCTACACATAATAGGCCTCTTGCTCAATACCTTTAATTACCAGATATTTAACCCTTGACCATGACTATTAGTTTTGTTAAAATAAAACCTGTCCAATAACGCGTGCCGACGTAGCTCAATTGGTAGAGCAACTGATTTGTAATCAGTAGGTTGCGGGTTCGAGTCCCATCGTTGGCTCCACACAGATTTAATCACTTTTAGCCATGTTGCATAGCAAATGATTTAAAGAATAATAAGACAGGTAAACAACTGTCTCATTATTCTTTAAATCGGAGGTTATGTAATGTGGCTAAAATTCGTTTAATGACTAAAACAGCACAATCGGCTTCAGCAAAAATGGAAGTCCATGCAGAAAAGGAATATTGCACCGACCTCTATCAACACAGCACTAAGACATACGAGGGAAGTCTTAAATTACTGGGTACTGGCTGTAAACTATCTACTCTCACAAGCGTTAGGATAGGCGATATGGACTGGGAAAATGAACTGATAGCTTATATACATACCAAGAATAAGAAGGCACAATACGCACCAATATCAAGGCAGTTGGTAGTTTCATTAAAGGAAGCAGGCTGTGGTTTGATTTATCAAGAGAAGGTCGAGGCCACTACGAAGGATAGACCAGAATTACAGCGACTACTCGAAGATTTACAAACTGGTGACACTGTGATTGTCAAGGAGTTAACAAGGGTATCACGGTTCTTATTAAAAACAATGGAAATAATAACAAAAAGCACCGCAATTCTTTGCAGTGCCTACATTTCATATGGAGCGGACGACGAGATTCGAACTCGCGATCCTCGGCTTGGGAAGCCAATGCTCTACCGCTGAGCCACGTCCGCTTGATATAACAGTGGTGCCTCAGGACGGAATCGAACCGCCGACACGAGGATTTTCAGTCCTCTGCTCTACCGACTGAGCTACCGAGGCATAATTGTAATGGTGACCCGTACGGGATTCGAACCCGTGTAACCGCCGTGAAAGGGCGGTGTCTTAGACCGCTTGACCAACGGGCCATGTTCAATGTTTAGGGTATTTCCAAACCTTGCTCACAAATATGAATTTTACAGGAAAGGTTGTCTTCTGTCAAGTACTCTTTGAGTCTTTAATAAATATTTTTTTATTTCTGTATCTAAATATTAAATTTCTTTATGGTTTCCTGCAACTCTTCTGCCAATTGAGCCAGAACCTGACTGGAAGAGGCAATTTCCTCAACCGATGCTGATTGTTCCTCCGTTGCAGCAGACACAGACTGTGTCTGTCCTGTAATGTTTCGACTAGTGTCATGAATATCAGCCACAGATGAGACTATTCTTGCGCTCCCCGCGGCCATTTGTTGAATCTCCTCTGAGATTTCCCCTACTTGCGTCGAAACATTATTAACCAAGGCAGTAATTTCATTGAATGCTTGGCCTGCTGTCTCAGCGACCATCGTCCCGAGTTTAACCTGATGCGTTCCCTCGTTGATCGATAAGACCGCTTTCTGTGTGTCTTGTTGAATGACGTGAATCAGTGAGGCAATTTGTTGTGAGGCTTCTTGCGATTGTTCTGCCAATTTACGGACTTCATCCGCTACAACAGCAAAACCCCTCCCTTGCTCCCCTGCTCGTGCAGCCTCAATTGCGGCGTTTAAAGCGAGCAGATTCGTCTGGGAAGCAATGGCTGATATGGTATCTACGATCTGTCCAATTTCCTTAGAACGTTCCCCTAGATTCAAAACCACCTCTGCTGATCCTGTCACTGTTTTTTCAATATTAATCATTTGCTGAATGGTTTTATCAATCGCCTGACTCCCTGCTACAGCTGAAAGGGCCGTGTCTTCGGAGGATTTAACGGCAACTTTGGCGTTCTCTAGCATTTGCTGTATCCCTGCTGACATTTGCTGCACAATTGCAGATGTCTCATCAACTGCATTAAGTTGTCTTTCTGCCCCTAGGGAGACTTCCATAATAGCCATAGCCACCTGTTGGGAGGCCTTTGCAGATTCTTCTGCTCCGGAACTTAGATGTTGCGATGATGCTGCAACTTGAGTTGAGGATGATGACACTTGTTGAACAAGATTTACTAGGTTATCTGTCATGGTTCTAAAAGCTCTACCAAGTTGACCTAGCTCATCTTTTGAGTTATTTTTGAGGTTACCAACTTTTAAATTACCTCTAGCTATTTCTTCAGCATTCTCAGCAATCTCAGTAATCTGTTTTGAAATCTTATTACTTAAAAAAGTGCCTAAGATAAGAGAAAATCCAAAAGCGAATAGAATGGATACTATGGTATAGATGATACTGATCTTACCCTTTTGTTTATAATCCAATTGTTTCTCATAGACAAGTTTATTAATATCATCAACCCAGTTTCCTGTTCCGATCACCCAATTATAGGGTTGAAACAATAATGTATAACTTCTTTTAGGCAAGGCTTCAGTTTGATTTGGTTTAGCAAAGGTATAGTCTGTATAACCGCCACCTGCTTGAGTACCATGAGTAATAAATTCCTGAACAAAAAATTTACCCTGACTGTCCTTGCCATCAAATCGTGACTTGCCTTCAGAGGTATCTCTTCCTAGAAGGACGACATTCATTCCGTCAGTCGTGTCAATCCAGAAATAGTTATCTTTATCAAATCTTAAATTTCTAACTAGATCAGCCGCTTTCTTTTTGGCTTCTTCTGGAGTTAACTCTCCATTTTTTTGACGGTTGTAAGTGTCTTGAACCAAACTATAAGCGGTTTGTACCTCGAGTTTAATCGTTCGATCAAATTGCTCATATAAAGTATTTCGATATTGAGTTACATTAGCTTGTTCCGTCGCGATTACATTATAAATGTTATACCCACCGAGAATCAGACCCATGATAAATGCAGTAGTCAATAACAGAAGAATCACTCGATGTTTTATTTTAGTCATACTCCCATCTCCCTTCCAAATACATCAAATTTATTGCACCTCTGATAGTAATATTATGAATTAAAACAAAAAATAAAGTCGCCACCCAGAGTAGGCATGGCGACAGAATTCCTAATTGGTATCCCGGCTATCATCACCCTATCGTGGAAGACCCGTAGCTTTGCGTCCTCAGCTTTTACTGAGTTTGCCCTTATCAAGATCCTTATGTAATTGTCGAATAATAGTATGAACATATAAATTCATCAGAAAGGTAATAGTTTTCTAATTTTTCCATTCTGTAATCGAACTATAACACATGTATCCGTAATTTAAAATACTTTTTTAACACATTCTCAACAAATTTCGTGTTAATAATTCAGATAATTCCATTATCTCCTCACTCACCATGCACCCCAAAAAATATAAGACAGTATTAAACGTTACGTCTAATACTGCCTTATCACCCATTACTATTGTAGTGCAACAAACAGGTACACACACATTTAAAACTGGTGAGCCATCCGCGACTCGAACGCGGGACACCCTGATTAAAAGTCAGGTGCTCTACCGACTGAGCTAATGGCTCAAGTAACTGTACCACGAATTAAAATATTACACGAAAACATCCTAATTGTCAAGATAGTTATTCTGAATTTATCTTAAATTGTAGATAAAGCGTATTTTATTAGAGCCTAAAAGATCTCGCCACGCACAATGGTCTGTTCTCGCCCTGGACCAATTGCGACCAACGTTGCTGGAACCCCAGTCAGCTCTTCAATCCTGAGGATGTAATTTTGAGCAGCCTGAGGTAGATCCTCAAACCGACGAACCTGAGTAATGTCTTCTTGCCAACCAGGCATTTCCTCATAGACAGGTTGACATTGTTTGAAGATCTTTTGACTCTGAGGGAATTCACGAATGATCTCTTCATTGGCTCTATATCCAACGCAGATCTTCAGCGTTTCAAGCCCCGTAAGGACATCAAGTTTTGTAACCGCAAAATCAGAGATTCCGCTTACTCGAACAGCATATCGAGCAATGACCGCATCGAACCAGCCACAACGACGCGCTCGGCCCGTCGTTGTTCCAAATTCATGGCCATTCTTCCGCATTTCTTCCCCTGTCTCATCCAGAAGTTCTGTAGGGAAAGGGCCTTCTCCGACACGAGTAGTATACGCTTTAATGACTCCGACTACTCGATTAATTCGAGTAGGTCCAATGCCTGCGCCAACACACGCTCCTCCAGCAATCGGATTAGAAGACGTAACATAGGGATATGTTCCATGATCAATATCCAGTAAAGTCCCCTGCGCACCTTCAAAGAGTACTTTCTCCCCCGCACGAATGCTTTTATCGATGGTCAATGAACCGTCCGTCACCATCGAACGAATTTGGTCGGCGTAACCCTGGTATTCTTCATAGATGTCTTCGAATTCAAGGGCTTTCTGACCGTAAACTTTAACAAACAAGTTATTTTTCTCCACCAAATTACAACGAAGTTTTTCAGCGAACTCATCTTTGTCCAAGAGATCAATGATCCGAATTCCAATTCGTGACGCCTTATCCATGTAAGAAGGGCCAATACCTCGTTTTGTCGTACCAATTTTATGTTCCCCACGAGCTTCTTCTTCCAAACCGTCAAGCACCCTGTGATAAGGCATAATCACATGGGCATTGCTACTAATCAGCAGTTTACCCGTCTTAATGCCCCGATTGGCAAGGTAACTGAGTTCCTCCAGTAAAACCTTCGGATCGATCACAACGCCATTACCTATGACACAGGTCTTGTCTGAATATAGGATTCCCGATGGAATTAGGTGAAGCTTAAACTCTTCTCCATGAGCAACAACCGTATGACCCGCATTATTTCCACCTTGATACCGAACAATTACATTTGCCTTTTCGGCTAGGAAGTCCGTAATCTTACCCTTTCCCTCGTCTCCCCACTGAGAACCAATTAACACAACAGCTGCCATATTACTATTCCCCCCATCTTTCTATCAACCTTCTAAGCCGAGTCGGCGAAAAATGTCATCCACGTGAAGGAGATGATATTTCAAATCGAACAGACCTTGGATTTCTTCTTTAGCTAAATAGTTTAAAACCCGTGCATCTGCTGAAACGACTTCGATGAAGTCTTGACCATTATCCCAGGCTTGAAACGCATCCTGTTGAACCCATGCATAGGCTTCTTCTCTCATACATCCATGTTCAACTAAGGCTAAAAGAACTCTCTGAGAAGACGTCAGTCCAAACGTTTTTTGTAGATTTCGTTTCATCTGATCCTCACGGATCTTGAGCCCAGAAATCACCCGAGTCATCTGACGGAGCATATGATCCAAGAGAATGCAACTGTCTGGAAGTATTATTCGTTCCACAGAGGAATGGGTCATATCCCGTTCGTGCCAAAGCGCCATATTCTCCATTGCAGCTAGTGCATTGCCCCTCAGAAGCCTGGACATTCCGCTCACCTGTTCAGATACGATCGGATTACGCTTATGTGGCATCGCAGAGGAACCCTTCTGCCCTTCAGCAAAGGGTTCCTCAACTTCAAGAATATCCGTTCGTTGCAAATTTCGAATCTCTGTGGCTATTTTCTCCAGCGAACCACCGATTAATGCCAGAGTAGTTACAAAATGAGCATGTCTATCCCGTTGCAATATTTGATTACTGACTAAAGCAGTCTTTAATCCCAAGTGATGACAGACCGCCTCTTCAATTTCAGGAGCAACGTTCGCATACGTGCCTACTGCTCCAGAAATCTTCCCAGCACTTACAGAAACAATGGCTTGATCAAGTCGTTCATCTTGGCGATCGACCTCAGCGATCCACAAGGCTAGCTTTAAGCCAAAGGTCAAAGGTTCAGCATGAATGCCGTGCGTTCGGCCGACCATCACAGTATGTTTACTCTCAAGTGCTCGATTAACCAGTGCTAAGCGTAGCGCTTGAAGGTCCTTCTTTAATAAACGCCCTGAATCCCTTAAGACAAGGCTTAAGGCGGTATCCTTTACATCTGAAGAGGTTAATCCAAGATGCAAGTGTTTTCCAGCCTCACCAATCTCCTCTACAACCGCTTGCAAGAAGGCGATAAGATCATGGCGTACCACCGCTTCGATTTCCAGAACCCGCTTTGGGTTCACTTTAGCTTTTGCTCGGATTTCTTCCATTGCTTCCCGGGGTATCTCGCCCCGCTTCGTCATAACTTCAGCAACCGCCAGTTCTACTTCCAACCAACGTTCATATTCATAACCATCCTGCCATAACTCTCCCATTTCAGGATGAGTGTATCGATCGAGCAACAACCTTCGCCCCCCGTCATTTCGTAGCCTCCCGCCAGTTAGAGACCTCATTAGCTTCCACTTATGACCTATATGTTATACCTTTGCCACGATATCCCGGCCGACAACAATACCCGTTACCGAAGCTTGCATCAACCCGCGAGTAATTCCAGCTCCGTCGCCAATGGCATATAATCTCGGAATCGCTGTTTCGAAGTTCGATTGCACTTTTACTTTACAGGAATAAAATTTAACTTCTACCCCGTACAGCAACGTATTCTTAGAATACATGCCTGGCGCAATTTTATCAAAGGCCTTCAAGGTTTCGATTAGGGAAGTCAAGTATCGCTCAGGCAGTACATAACTGAGATCCCCTGGAACTGCCGAACGAAGTGTCGGAATTGTCGTCGATTGCCGCAGTCGACCTACAGTGGTCCTTCTTCCCTGGAGAAGGTCTCCTAAACGTTGAACCATAACGCCCCCGCCCGTTAACATGTTGGCAAGCCGAGCAATATATCGTCCATACTCGATCGGTTGATTAAAGGGTTCCGTAAAGCGTGTTGATACTAACAAAGCGAAGTTTGTATTCTTGGTTTTTTTCGCAGGATCGGCATAACTATGCCCATTCACCACGGCAATTTCACCATCATAGTGTTCCTCAGAAACCACGCCGCCTGGGTTAACACAGAAACTACGTGTTTTAAGATCATAAGTATCTGAATAATAAACTAGCTTCGGTTCGTAAAGTTCGCGCGTTAAATGATCCATAATAGAGTTCGGGACTTCTACACGTACTCCAATGTCCACTTCATTGTTTTCGGTTACCACACCTAAACGTATAGCCTGTTCAGCGAGCCAATTCGCGCCACCACGTCCAGGAGCAGCAATCACATAACGAGCGCTTACTTCATCGAGTTCCTGTTCACTCCTCCGTTGAATGGTTGCTCCTATGACTCCTTCTGGACCAGCCAAGATATCCTTAACTTCAGCAAGTTCCCAAAAGATTGTCTTACTCTTATCCATAAGATGTTCATACATACCCTTCAACACATCATAAGCCAGTTCTGTTCCCAAATGGCGTACTGGACAATGAATCAACTGAATATTGTGGCGTGATGCATCGTATTGAATCTCCTCAACCTTGCGGTTATCTAAACCGTACACCGTATCCTGCGCTCCAAACTTACGGTAAATAGAATCCGCATAATCAATCAGTTCTTGAGCTTGTTGTTCCTGCATATATTCCGTTAATCGCCCGCCGACTGCAGAGCTTTGAGACAGTTTTCCGTCACTGAATGCTCCTGCGCCCGACCATCCTCTGGTAATTGCACAAGGGTCACATCCTGCGCAGACTCCAGTCGTACGGGCTGGGCACTTTCTCTTCTCAATGGTTCTTCCACTATCCACGATAAGAATCTTTAAATCGTTGTTATGCTTTGATAACTCCAAGGCCGTGAAAATTCCTGCCGGCCCGGCTCCAATAATCAAGACATCAACTTCATGCTTCAATTGTATAACCTCCTAGAAGCCGTTTACGTTTGCATAACTAGCCAAGAAATATCTATACCCACAAACAGTTCCATCTTAACAATCCTCCCCCTCCTTGTCAACCAATAATCGAACGTTTATTAAAAATATACATAAAACATTCGACAATCATATGCTTGTTATTCGACAAAAAATTCGGTCTTTTACCTTCATTGAAAGTAGCGCAAAAAAAAATCCCTTCCTATATTGGCAAGGGAATTTAGCCTATGCTGTTTGATGTTGTCGTTCTAAATTCACGAACTTTGTAAACTCTTTAAGAAAGCCTAATTCAACCGTCCCTACCGGGCCGTTGCGGTGTTTGGCAATAATTAGCTCTGCAATGCCTTTCTTTTCGGATTCAGGATTGTAATAGTCATCTCGGTAAATAAAAGAAATCACATCTGCATCGGCTTCAATTGCCCCCGACTCTAACAAATCTGACATAATAGGCCGTTTATCTTGGCGTTGTTCAACCCCCCGGTTAAGCTGTGACAAGGCAATGACCGGGATCTTTAATTCACGGGCGAGCCCTTTGAGGGTTCTGGAAATTTGGGCCACCTCCTGCTGTCTGCTTTCTGTCTTTTTACCAACCGACAATAGCTGAAGGTAGTCGATGACAATCATTCCCAAATTGTGTTCCATCTTTAGACGACGAGCCTTTGATCGGAGCTCCGCCAAAGAAATCCCCACTGTATCATCAATAAAGATCGGGGCATCCGACAGAGGACCCACTGCCCGCGTCAATTTTGGCCAATCTGCATCGAATAATTCTCCAGTCCTTACTCGCTGCTGATCGACCATCGCTTCCCCGCAAAGCATCCGTTGGACTAATTGCTCTTTGGACATCTCTAAGCTAAAAATGGCGACAGGGACCTTGGCCCGAACGGCCGCATTCTGTGCCATATTTAAAACCATCGCTGTCTTTCCCATGGAAGGCCGTGCAGCAATAATTATCAAATCAGAAGACTGCCATCCCGATGTCATTCGATCTAATTCCGTGAAAAATGTGGGCACACCCGTCAAGTTTCCTTTATTAGCATATAGATACTCGATCTTTTCAAACGTGTCTAATAGTACGTCACGAATAAAGCTAAATCCATCTTTTACACGCCGTCGTGAAAGGTCGAGAATCAGTTGTTCTGCTTCCTCTAGAAGACCACGCGCTTCTTCTCCTGGCTCATATCCCCGCTCTAAGATGCTGCTTGTCGCACGAATGAGTTGCCTAAGAAGGGCTTTTTCGGTGACCAGTCTAGCATAATATTCTACATTGGCAGCTGAAGGAACAGAACGAGCGATCTCAGAGATGGTCGCAATTCCACCCACCTGCTCCAGACGCCCCTGCTGACGCAAAATCTCCGCAACACTGACAAGATCGACTGGATCTCCCTTTTCGAAGAGATCTCGAATCGCAGAAAAAATCAAACGGTGGTTATCTCTGTAAAAGTCCTCCGGTTGAAGCATTTCAAAGACAGAACTTCCGGTCTCCGGTTCGAGCATCATCGCACCCAGGACTGCTTGTTCAGCCTCTAAATTATGTGGTGGAACTTTCAGTAGTTCCATATCTTCTCTCCTCCCGGTCGTACCGCTCTTATGGGACTGATTCCCTTAAATTAAAAAGCTTGCTTAATAGCATCTTCGATGGTACTAACGGCCACCACTTCGATACCCTGCATACTCTGTGGTACATCTGCTAAGTTTTCAAAGGGTATCAGAACCTTGCGAACCTCAGCCTGCTTGGCTCCAAAAATCTTTTCGCAAATACCGCCAACTGGTTTAACCTTCCCTTGAATAGAAATCTCTCCTGTGACAGCCACATCTTGACGTAAAGGTAGCTTTTTCAATGCGCTGTAAATGGCTAACGTTGTAGCGAGTCCTGCTGAAGGGCCGTCAATTTTTGCACCGCCGACTATATTAACATGCACATCATAATTGCGCAAATCTTCACCAGTCAACTCACGAATGACCGCAGTGGCATTAAATACGGCATCTCTAGCCATACTGCCTGCAGTTTCATTAAAACGAACCGCGCCTTTACCATCTCTTCCCTCAAAGACAATCGCCTCGATCTCCAACACAGAGCCCAAAAAACCAGATACACCCAGCCCTAAGATTCTCCCAATTTCGAAGCCATGTGAACCTTTTCGGAAAACGTAAGGAGTCAACCGTGCTGAGCGTAGAACTTCATAAACTTCAGTACTTGTTACCCGAACTTCTTCTTGATCCAGGCTGCGATACCTCGCCAAACCATAGGCATCAGTCAGAATACTATTCGCTTTTCTGCCTTCAATGACATACTCACTGATAATCTCTGGGACATCATTCTCCAAAGCAACTCCAAGTTTTTGTCCAGCTTGACGAATAATGTGTTGAACATCTCTCGGCTCAAGGGGTACGAAGAAGACTTCCGAACAACGAGAACGAAGGGCTGGATTAAGCTCTGCCGGATCACGTGTCGTCGCTCCGACTAGAACAAAATCTGCAGGCGCACCTTCATTAAAGAGTTTCTTTATCCACAAGGGAACCTGCGGGTCATTGGGATCATAATAGGAAGAATCGAACGATACACGCTTATCTTCGAGTACTTTAAGTAACTTGTTTAGTAGCAAGGGGTCCATATCCCCTATTTCATCAATAAATAAAATTCCGCCATGAGCCTCACTCACCAGTCCCATTTTAGGCTCAGGTATACCTGTATCTGCCAAATCATGCTTCGATCCTTGATAAATTGGGTCATGCACTGATCCCAATAATGGATTGGTTACATCTCTGGGATCCCACCTTAATGTGGTTCCATCCACTTCAATAAACGGCGCCTCTTTGGCAAAAGGTGAATGAGGATGGTTTTTTACTGTTTCTAAAGCGACTCGTGCCGCAGAGGTCTTACCCACTCCTGGGGGACCATAGATCAAAATATGTTGAGGATAAGGAGTTGCCAACTTTGCCAGGAGAGATTGAACAGCACTTTCCTGCCCCACAATCTCTTCCACTGTCTGTGGACGCAAAATATCAGAGGCTGAACTCTTTAGAAAAACGGTATTCATCTTTTCGAGAACAGCTAGCTTTTTAAGGGTTTGTGCATTTTCTGGTCCAGACGTTTCTTGAAGTACTTGAACCTTAATTTCTTTAACGTAATCCTCATGGCGTTCTTGTATCTTTGCTGAAACAACACGTTCTAGGCGTTCTTCCACAGAACGCCTAGCAATAAGTTCTGCTATCTGTTCCTCAATTTCATCTAAGAGCTGGGGGACTTCCTTCATTTTCGGAATTTCCTGATCAGTCGGATCATCAGTAACAATTTTGCGAAGCCCTGCAACACGTTCGACGAGCTCATCAGAACGCATGAGCTTGAGCGCTTCCAATTTACTAGCCTTAAGAACCAGCTTGTCAGTTCCATAATAATTTGAAAGCAGCACATAGAGGGCATCGACTTCCCGAATCCACTCTTCCTCATCGTGTAACCGTTCACCGAGATCCGAATGATTTAACCATTTTTTCAAAATCCCTTTCATCAGGGGTCCCCTTTCATGAGAACAGTTTATCGGAAGTCCTAAAGTCCGACAACGTGTATCTGGAGCTTAGCTACCACGTCTGCGTGAATCCTTACATGAATCTCATAATTCCCCAGGGCCTTAATGGGGTCTTTTAAATCCAACTTTCGTTTATCCACTTCAAACCCATGCTGTTTCTTTAAAGCATCGGCAATTTCTTTACTGGTTACCGAGCCAAACAAGCGCCCGCCTTCACCCGTCTTAGTCTTAACTTCAATCTGGAGAGCATTTAACTTTTTGCCTAACTCAACTGCATCTTCTTTTTCCTTTTCCTTACGGCGATCTTCCACCGCTTTCTTATGCGAAATATCTTGGATGTTTCCAGTAGTTGCTTCAATCGCTAACTTCTTCGGGAAAAGGAAGTTTCGAGCATATCCATCCGCAACCTCGAGTACCTGTCCTTTTTTACCCGTTCCTTTTACATCTGCTTGAAGAATGACTTTCATCTGAATTCCCCCTTACAATTCTTCTGGTAGGCGTCGAAAATTAAAAACTAAGTCAAATAACCCAAACATAATAATACTGACTACGCTGAAGAAGAAATAAACGAAGCTCGTTAGAATTAACGTAAATTTAAGGACTCGAGGTATCCTTGGGGATTGTAATAAGAACAGATACACAGAAGTACCCAGCACCAAGGCTAATGCCCCATACACAACCATTAAGTTTATCCCTAGGCCACGAAGGATAGGCCAAGCAAATTGATCCCCTAAAAGATAGAAAGCGATCCCCAATACTGCACCCCATACTGCGTACCAAGGCAAACTCCAGCGGGTAAATGGAATGCGTCCTTTGTCATCGTAAAGCCAGCGCCTAACAAAGTAAAAAACCAATCCAAACTCAAGGGAAGTCACTATCGCTACAAAGCTCGGAATAATTAAACTATAAAATTGAATCAATTGTTGCAACAAATCTCGAAACTGCATTTCGGAAATTCCTTGTTGCTCAATCACTACCATCAATCCCGAAGCTTGGTATTGCTGAATTGTCATATTGATCATATTACTTACAGTTGTGGCATCAAAGCCTTGCACTTGGAACAAAAGGGTTGGCAATACCCCTAATGCCGCCGCAAACGTGACACTCCAAAAAAAGTTCACACGTACCGGCCAATGTCTAAGCCATCCTAACACACACAATAACCCAGCTATTGGAACGAGACTCATCTGGTTTAGGGCCTCGGAACGAAAACCAACAAAGGCTGCAAGATAACCCGCTAACAGCAAAACTATAGCGATAGACAATCCTCTTCGACGACCGACCAAAAACACCGAGAGCAGCATTAGTACTTCCCAGATAACTCCCCACGTTTCCCAAGCAATTCCCAGACAGGGAAAAGTCAAAAGGATAGCACCTGCTAAATAGTTTATAGCCACTTCATCTCTTAAAAACATGCTTGCCAATTCTCCTAAAAACTTAATCTTCGGGGGCGAGATAGCTCAAAAGCAGGCTCAAATCTCCCCACTGCTTTTCAAGATTCATCTCATCTGAATTTTTCAATCCCTCAAGGCGTTGTAAAAGCATGCGGTCAAGACGAGAAAAGTCAAAACCCAACCGTCTTGCAAGCAAGTAACTCATCCCTACTAGATCAGCTAACCCCTGAACCATTTCTGCTTCTGAACCACTCAGTGTCCCATGTTGTATAAGCCACTGCGCCTGTATTAAATTGACCTTTAGCTCATCAATGGCTCTTAGGCCTTTAACAACATCAACTTCAACATTTTCCAGGGTTGCCCCCTCCTAAGTCCGTATTCTACGAGTTGCCTATCGTGTAACCGATAGAACAAGCCCCACTTAACAAACAGTTCGTGATAAACATCCAATTTCCTGCACTCATTGTTCATGAAAATTAAACCAATCTCTTTTCCATGGTCTATAGTCCGTTTTTACGTTAATGAAAGTATTCTACTGGAAAAATGAAAAAGGGGAGCTCTCGCTCCCTTTTCTACTCTACACTATATGGTAACAAGGCAATACTACGAGCCCGTTTAATAGCCAATGTCACTTGGCGCTGATGCATTGCACAGTTTCCGGAAATACGACGGGGCAATATTTTGCCACGATCCGTAACATACTTACGAACTTTATGGGTCTCTTTGTAATCCATAGACACAACTTTATCGACACAAAAACTGCACACCCGTTTCCGTGGGCGGCGTCCGCGTTCACGTTTCATACTAATTCTCCCCTTCCCTTACTAGAATGGGATGTCATCATCCAAATTCACTTCATGTCCGAATGAGCCAGTTCCTCTTGGAGAGGTTGATTCTCCGCCTCCACCATCTTTCGGACTTAAGAAGCGAACATCTTCTGCTATAACCTCTGTAACCCAACGTTTTTGGCCATCTTGACTAGTGTACGAACGGACCTGGATTCGGCCATCTACAGCCGCCAGTTTCCCCTTCGCCAAATAATTTGCGACTAGTTCTGCAAGTTGCCGATAGACCACACAGGGAATGAAATCCGCGTCTCGTTCTCCCTGAGCATTTTTATAATTTCGATCGATCGCCAATGTAAAATTAGCAACTGCTACACCATTAGGCGTGTAGCGCAACTCGGGGTCTTTCGTTAAACGGCCAATCAATACGACACGATTCAACATGCAAGCCCCACCGTCCTTTAATCTTCTTTTCTAACGGTCAGGAATCGGATTATATCATCGGAGATTTTCATAACCCGTTCTATTTCCTGTGATGTACGGCCTTCACCATCAAAGTTCATAAGGATATATTGACCTTCTCTATAATCTTTGATTTCGTAAGCTAATCGGCGTTTGCCCCATTTTTCTACTGTCAGATTTTCGCCACCATTACTGGTAACGAGTCCACCAAAACGGTCAACCAATGCCGTTGTCGCCTCTTCATCCAAATCAGGACGAATGATATAAAGTATTTCGTACGCTTTCATATTTGCACCTCCCCTCGGACTAAGCGGCCCCGAAAAAACGGAGCAGGGATATATTTATACTACCAAGCAAGAATTATACCAGCATGTTCCCAAAAAAGCAACTATTATTGCTAGATATTGTCGTTTGTCGCTTAAACGTTAAACCGAAAGTGAACAATATCCCCATCTTGCATAACATATTCCTTACCTTCTAATCGAACTAATCCCTTATCTCGAGCACCATTTAACCCATTTTGATCCACGAAATCCTTATAAGAAACCACCTCAGCCCGAATAAATCCGTGCTCGAAATCTGTATGGATTGTACCAGCAGCCCGAGGTGCCTTGGTCCCTTGATGGATCGTCCAAGCTTTTACTTCCATAGGGCCGGCAGTAAAAAACGTCATGAGACCCAACAAATTGAAGGCCACCCGAATGAGTCGGTCTAGACCGGACTCTTCTAGCCCTAAGTCTTGTAAAAACCCTTCCTTTTCGTCCTCCTCAAGTTCTGCAATCTCCGCTTCAATCTGCGCACAGACCACAACGGCCTCCGCGCCTTCTTCAGCTGCAATCTTCATAACTTGTTGAACATAGGGATTTTCTGCTGCGGTAGAAAGGCCATCTTCACTGACATTCGCCACATAAAGTACCCGCTTTAAAGTCAACAGCGAAAAACCCTTTAAAATTTCCAGTTCTTCGTCCGTATAGGTCAAAGTCCGAGCCCCTTTTCCCTGGTTAAAGACTTCCTTCAACCTTCCCAATAAGGCCACTTCGCCTTGGGCCTTTTTGTCCCCTGACTTTAGTAGTTTAGCTGAACGCTCTGCCCTTTTTTCTACGCTCTCCATATCTGCCAGAACTAGTTCAAGATCAATCGTCTCAATATCCCGTTTAGGGTTGACATTTCCTTCTACATGGATCACGTTCTCATTCTCGAAGCAACGCACAACGTGTACAATGGCATCCACCTCACGGATGTGGGACAAGAACTTATTCCCTAAGCCTTCTCCTCTACTAGCACCCTTTACAAGTCCAGCAATATCTACAAATTCTACGGTTGCTGAAACAATCTTCTTGGGGTGAACCATGTCTGCTAGTTTCTGCAAACGAGCATCGGGCACCTCTACCATTCCGACATTCGGGTCAATTGTGCAAAATGGATAATTAGCCGCCTCAGCACCCGCCTGAGTGATCGCATTAAACAACGTTGATTTCCCGACATTTGGCAAACCAACAATTCCCGCATGTAGTGTCATCCTTTGGCCTCCTCTTTATAGCAGACAAGCTATCTCTAAAGATTATATGTGATGTTTTCTCACTTCGCAATCTCACGTTTCCTCTACTCGTTGAAGAATTTCTTTTATATTGCGTTCGAGTTTAATTCTAGGAATCCAAGCTTGGTGTTGGCAGCCTAGACACTGAATTCGAAAATCCATCCCTGTTCTCATTACTTTCCAATCCACGCTTCCACAAGGATGTTGTTTCCGAAGACGAACAATATCCCCTACATTCAAAAGTATCATCAGTTACCTCCATTTTTAACTCGCCAAGAGCCTAATCCCTCTGGGGGTCCATCATGACAAAATTTTGTACCTGTGGTGTACGGATTCCTTCTTTTAAAAATGCACGATGAATGCCTAGACGAAGTTCTCGTTCCAAATTCCACTGTTCATTAGGTTGGGTGTAGGCAACCACACGCAAAACAGCATTACGTTCTCCAAATTGGATCACGCCTTGTACAGTGGGAGCGTCAATAATCTTCTCGCCAAACTCTGCACTAACAGTTTCACAAACAGTATGCATCACTTCCATCGCACGATCAAGATCCTCCTCATAAGGAATCAGAATATCAACCAAGGCACGCATCTTTCCTCGACTGAAATTGGTGACAGCGGTAATACTTCCATTTGGAATAATGTGGAGTTCTCCACCCCAATCCCTTAAGTGTGTGGCACGAATTCCGGTCTCTTCGACGGTGCCCGAGAATCCTCCCACTTTTACATAGTCTCCAACTGAAAACTGATCTTCAAAAAGGATAAAGAAACCACCAATCATATCTTTAACCAAGCTTTGCGAACCAAAACCAAGCGCGACTCCCAAAACACTGGCCGAAGCCAATATTGTTCCAGTATCGAAATTAAAGAGGCGTTTGAAAACATGCATAATCACCGAAATGGTAATCAAGTAAAATGCGATACTTCGGAGGAGAGAAAATAATGTATTGGCCTTACGTTCATCCAGTAGTTGTTTTCCTTTTCGTTGTACTAATACTCTCCGTAACATATAAATTGATAACCCGTAGGCTATGCGCGCGAACAAAAGTATGACAACTAGATAAATCAACGTATTTAGAATCGCAAACCCCAATTGGGGTAAATCAAGTCCGCCTATTTCTTTAGTAATCCAAGAGACATTCATAGTATAAATCGTCCTTTACATACATAATGCCATTAGTGATACAATTACCTCTTAGTTTTCTTCTTTTATACTTGATTTATGTGTTAAAACCAAACTCCTTTACGCAGGGATAGCGGATCAAGAAGTTTTTGATCGAGTTGTGCTGAGAACGCCTGATCTAAGCTATGAAAGATCTGACCCAAATAGGGGAAAAAGTATGAATTCTGAACGAGCGTCTTAAAACTTCCACCCACTCCTAATTGTAAGAGGGGGAAAGACAACCCTGCCAAAATGGACAGACCGATAAGTGCACTAAGCCCTCCAAGCACCAGGCCTCCTCCGCGATTAAACGATCCGCCCCAGCTCCCAAAAGGGTGAAGGAAAATAGCGGCTAATACTTGGATTAAAAGCACCACAAGGTAAAAGACAAAGCCAAAAGCAATAAGATTTAAGATGCGCTCGGTGAGCATCCCTGCCAAACGATGAGTCACTTGTTCAATACCCTGTGTCATCTGCACACCCGGTATATTTGCTTGAGCAAAAATACCCCGCCATTCTGGAGGGAGTGCCCCCAAAATATTTCCTAAAGCCTGTTGTTGTAAAGTACTAGCTTTGGACTCGACTGAGGGAAGTATTGCTCGATAAATTACGGGTTCCAGCCATCGCTGAAGGGGAAGATATTGCTGTACCCAGCGAAGAACGGCAGCGTATTCCCAAGTTGCTACTAAAAATCCCGCAATGCTACTCAAGAAATTAACAACACTAGTTAGAAAACCTCTTTGATAACCCCGTAAAGCCCCAAGCAAAATGATCCCCAGTATGAGAATATCAATAAGATTCATGAAGTTCCTCCTTCTAGATACCCTGGCCCGTTCTCTCAATAAATTGATATCTTAAACCATATTCGTTTTAAACCATCAAAAATCCTGCCGAGTTGAATAGCCCACTATAGAACTCAAAAAGACAGCTTTTCGCTGCCTTGACACTCATCTAATGTAAAAATTATGTTTGTTTGGCGGGGATGCGTGCGAATCGAACACACCTCGGAACGTTCTGCGTCCCGACACGCGGATTTGAAGTCCGGGAGCAGCACCAGCCACCACCCATCCCCATTCTATCGACAATAATATTACCACATAAATGCTTATTATGAAAGTAAACATCCAATAAATAACCCAATTTTATTTTCACGACCACGATCAACGTAAAGTTTAGGGTTAGATTTTGAAAAACTTGTACACAATACTAATATACATGGATTATTTACGACTATAACTTATCTAAATATAATCAAAGAAAGGAGTTTTCTTGAATGAACCATTCAAAGATTTTATTCTCGAATTTAACAAATGACCAAATTGAAGAGGTTAAAGCTTTAGAAGCTAAGTTCAATACACAAGCCCACGACCAAGAAACCATCTTGATTGCCTACACAAACCCCACAAAATGAGATTATACCGTGCAGCAATCTAGGCCTTCTTGTAATGCAAACAGCTTCCTTCTAAATATTTCCCAACTACATCCCTAATTTCTTCAGGGGGCATTGTAAGATGCATCAACTGAAATTTCGCCTGGATTAGGCCTTTTACACACTCGAGTGTAAGATCCACCAAATGTGTACATCCATAATCTATTCCGACGGCCTTCTGAATCTGCCTCCGAACATTATTATTTAGGTTAATTCCTACAAGGCTATTTATAAGAATCTGGGCTTTCTCACAATCTGTATGGGGAGCGCGACGAAATTCGCCGGTAGCTGAATTAATGGTATACCTTTCTATGTCAACGCCGAGGGTTAAGCAGATTTCATGATGACTATCCAGAAAGCAACCATTTACCCTTACACTTTTTTCGTCTACTAACTGAACATTTATGGAAATAGATCGATTAAAAAGATTCATTGCCTTATCTCCTCATTTTTAATGATAAATCTTATTGCTATTGATGACATATATCTGTATTTCATTAACAAAAGAAAGTTACTGGATGACCTTCATCCAGTAACTTTCTTTATCGTCAGCGGAGAACATTAGACATCCCAAGACGTCATCATTTTCCGAGGCGATATCCTTTTTCCTTTAATGCCGCTTCAACCTCAGCCACTTGCTCGCCCTGGAGCCGTGCGAGGATCTGAACTTGATTGTCACGTAGATGATAAACTGCAAAACTAGCAATGTTGACATCGAATTTTTTGATCGTCGAAGCAAGATCTAAGATGACACCCGTTTCATCTTTCGTTTCGATAACCACACGTTCACCAGGACTTCGAAATCCCATAATATCCAAGAAAGCATCTAATATGTCAGATCCCGTAATAATTCCAACTAGTTTACCTTCATCGATGACCGGAAGTCCCCCAACTTCATGCTCCCTCATCAACAAAGCAGCATCTTCAATCTTTGTGTCAGGGTGACAAGTTACTACTTTCTTAACGGCAACTTCGCGGATAGGGGTTTTGGCTATCAAATAATTGAGTTCAAAAATACTTAAAGTCGTAGCTGGAGAAGGTGAGACTTCACGGAGATCTCCATCTGTCACAAACCCAACAAGTTTACCCTTCTCTATAACTGGCATCCTGTTAATTTTCTTCTCTCTCATGAGGGCCATTGTATCTGCAATAGATTCTTCCGGGCCCACTGTAAAAACCTGAGAGGTCATAAATTGGCGAACGTACATTTTGCCCTACCCCTTTCTCCTTTGAACTTGAGTGGAGTCATTGAGAAATATATGCGTTTATCCACCTAAATAGGCCTTACGGACTTCTTCACTTGCCGCTAATTGTTTAGAATCTCCAGAAAGGACAATCTTACCTGTTTCTAATACATAAGCTCGATTTGCAATAGAAAGGGCCATATGAGCATTCTGTTCCACGAGTAATATGGTTGTCCCGCTAGCGTTGATCTCTTTAATAATCGAAAAAATTTGCTTGACTAAAATTGGAGCGAGACCCATCGAGGGCTCATCAAGAAGGAGGAGCTGAGGTTTAGACATCAGGGCTCGTCCCATTGCCAGCATTTGCTGTTCTCCACCGGACAAAGTGCCGGAAAGCTGACTGCTTCGTTCCTGCAGACGGGGAAATAACTCATAAACCCTTTTAATGTCTTGTTTGATGCCCGCTTTATCCTTCCGTAAGTATGCCCCCAGTTCTAAATTTTCTATAACGGTCATATTAGCAAACACGTGCCGCCCTTCGGGAACTTGGGATATTCCTTTGGCTACGATATATTGAGGAGCAACCGTCGCCATATTCTCCCCTTTAAATGTAATCTTACCCTTCTTAGGACGTAATAATCCTGAGATTGTCTTAAGACTTGTGCTTTTCCCTGCGCCATTTGAGCCGATTAGGGTTACAATTTCTCCTTGATTAACCTCAAACGAAATCCCTTTAAGGGCATGAATGGCACCGTAGTAAACATTAACATCTTCAAGAACAAGCATCAGACAACCTCCTCTCCTAAATATGCCTCGATGACTTTGGGATTACTCTTAATCTCATCTGGTGCACCTTGTGCAATTATCATGCCGTAATCCAAGACATAGATACGTTCACAGACGCCCATCACTAAAGACATATCATGCTCAATTAGGAGAATCGTTAGCTTAAACTGCTCCCTAATCCAACGAATAAGATTCATAAGGTCATTCGTTTCCTGTGGATTCATACCAGCAGCTGGTTCATCCAGCAAGAGGAGTTTAGGCTCTGTTCCCAAGGCACGGGCGATCTCTAAGCGACGTTGTTCCCCATAGGGCAAATTTTTGGCTGTCTCTTCGGCTTTGTCTTCAAGATGGAATATCCTGAGCAATTCCATGGCTTTGCGTTCCATTTCTGCTTCCCCTGAAAAATAGCTTGGAAGGCGGAATAAGGCACTGGCCGTGCTATAGGAAGTACGTTGATGATAGGCGATCTTGACATTATCGATAACACTTAAATCGCTAAACAAACGGATATTCTGAAACGTCCGGGCCATCCCCCGTTGGGTGACTTGATATGGTTTTAGCCCACTCAAGTCTTTGTCTTGAAACAATATTTTACCTTCTGACTTTTCATAAACCCCTGTCAGCAAATTAAAGACCGTGGTTTTTCCAGCCCCGTTCGGGCCAATAAGACCTATCAGTTCTCCAGAATTAATCTCGATATTTAAATTCGAAACCGCTTTTAAACCGCCAAAAGACTTCGAAAGATTTTCAATTTTTAGAAGCGGCATTTTTATCACCCTTCTTTCCCAGGAAGCTCAAGCTGAATTCCTTCGTTCCCAATAATCCAGTCGGCTTAAAAATCATCATTGCCACTAAAAGGACCGCTGTAATTACAAGCCGCCATTCTGGCAGACCAGCCAGTGCCGCAGATGCTACTGTCATCACCACTGCGCCTACAATACTTCCCGTCAAACTCCCCAAGCCGCCGAGTACGACCATGACTAAAATATCAAAGGATTTGAGAAAGCTGAACGTCATTGGCTGAATAATATACATGTAATTAGCATAGATTCCACCGGCTAATCCAGCAAAAAAAGCGCCTATAGTAAAAGCCATAATCTTATATTTGGTAGTGTTAATACCCATCGCATCCGCGGCAATTTCGTTCTCTCGGATGGAGATACACGCTCGCCCATGAGTAGAGTTAGTGAAATTACGGATAATGAGGATACTTAAAGCTGTGAGCCAAAACGCCCATGTCCAGTTAATTGTTTTAGGAACGGAAAATCCCGAAGCTCCACCAACATACTCCGTATTCAAAAAGATAATTCTTACAATTTCCCCGAGTCCCAGGGTAGCAATTGCTAGATAATCTCCCTTAAGCCGTAAGGTCGGAAGCCCAATCAAGAAACCGGCGACTGCAGAGACCAACGCACCAAACAAGAGGGCCAAAATAAGAGGGCCATGAAATTTCACGATGACGATTGCAGCTACATACCCTCCAATCGCCATAAAACCAGCATGTCCAATGGAAAACTGGCCAGTAATCCCGTTAATAAGGTTTAAGCTACTTGCCAAAATAACGTAAATACAAATTTGAATTAATGTAAGTGCTACAAAAGGAGGTAAGACATCCATGAAAATACTGCCCTGAACGATGGCATAGATAATAAGAACCCCTATCAAGGTCACAAGGCTTTGGCGATTTATCCATTTACCCATTGTTCACCACCTACACTTTCTCACGGATGTTCTTACCGAAGAGCCCACTGGGCTTAACGATTAGAACAAGAATTAAAATCAGAAATGCCACTGCGTCCCGCCAAGTTGACCAGCCAAGACCGCTAACAAAGGCCTCCGTAAGTCCTAAGAAATATCCCCCGACCATTGCACCAGGAAGAATACCAATTCCGCCCAATACAGCTGCGACAAATGCCTTTAGTCCTGGAATAATACCCATTAATGGATCAATAGTATTAAAATATACGCCCATCAACACACCAGCCGCGGCTGCGAGTCCTGATCCAATAGCAAAGGTGGCTGAAATCGTATTATTCACATTTATTCCCATCAATAATGCGGCTTCAGTATCAAACGATACTGCTCGCATTGCCTTGCCGATTTTAGAATATTGCACAATTACATGCAGTGATATCATTAAGACAATAGAGGTAACGACCATGACAATATCGCCATATTTAATGATAATCCCGCCGACATTATAAATTGTGCTAGGGAAAACTGGTGGATAGGTACGAACCTGTGGTGATACAAGCAGCATACCACCATATTCTAAAAATAGCGAAACACCAATCGCTGTAATCAAAGATGCGATCCTTATAACATTGCGCAAGGGTTTATACGCGATCCGTTCTATCAATACACCGAGGATGGCACTGACCACCATCGCAATAAGCAATGCGGGGAGAAACGAAAGATGCAATACCGTTGTGGCATACCATCCCACATAAGCTCCAACCATCATAATATCACCATGAGCAAAGTTAATAAGTTTAATAATACCGTATACCATGGTATAGCCCAAAGCGATTAAAGCATAGATGCTCCCAAGAGAAAGCCCGTTCACAATCTGCTGCAAAAATTGCTGAGTTACATTTCCCATATTTCCACTCCCTATTCCCGAATAATTTTTATTTAAAAAAGGAGGGAGGAGTTCCTCCCTCCTTTCCTATGCGAGATCCATATCCATTCGCCTCTTATCCGGGCCCTTGCTGACTCGCGATATTATTTAGGATTTACCTTCGTCATAAATACGGCTTTTCCATCTTTAAATTGCAAGATGGCAGCGCTCTTCACTGGATTATGAGTTTTAGGATCAACCGTCAACACACCGCTGACGCCTTGGAAACCCTTCGTGCTTTCCAGGGCAATTCTTAACTTTTCACTATCAGTACTTCCTGCAGTTTCAATCGCTTTAATTAACATATTTGCCGCATCATAGCCTAAAGCAGCAAAGGTGTCAGGATCTGATTGATATTTAGCTTTGAAATCTTTAAAGAATTGAGCCATTCCTGGATCATCAATAGCTCCATGATTAACATAGTAAGTATTCTCAAGAGCCGCTTTTCCAGCAACGTCTACAAGTTGAGGAGAACCCCAACCATCTCCACCGAGAAATACCTGATTCATCCCCATTTCACGAGCCTGCTTCAAAATCAAGCCAACTTCTTGATAATAACCTGGCACAAAGACCACCTCTGGGTTAGCGGCTTTGATACGTGTTAGGGTTGCACGGAAGTCTTTATCACTACCGGCTACATACTGTTCTTTAGCCACAATTTCTCCGCCGGCCTTTTTAAAGTTTTCTTCAAAGGAAGTGGCCAGACCTTTTGAATAATCTCCCTTTTGGTCAATGAAAAGTGCTGCTTTTTTAAATTTGAGGTTGTCACTAGTAAAGTTTGCAGCTACTTGCCCTTGGAAGGGGTCAATAAAGCAAGCCCGGAAGATCCAAGGTTTCACTTGTCCATTTTCTATCGTCACTTTATCAGAGGTCCCCGTCGGAGTAATCAACGGAACTTTGCTATCTGCGACCACTTGTGCTGCAGCCAACGTGTCCCCGCTTGTCATAGGTCCGAGTATCGCAACCACTTTATCTTGAGTAGCAAGCTTAGTGGCGGCCACTGTAGATTCCCCAGCATCAGATTTATTATCTGCGGAAACGTATTCTAACTTCTTCCCGCTTAGGACCCCACCTTTGGCATTTTGTTGCTCAAATGCTAACTTAATCGCTTTCTCAGCAGCCTGACCAAACGCAGCCGTTCCTCCGCTCAACTCTAGGTCTCCACCAACTTTAATCACATCAGCTGCCTTTGGTGCATTTGGTGCAGCTGTCGTTCCACAACCGGTTACAAGTGAAAGACTCAACAAAGCTACGGTTGCCATTGATAATACTTTTCTCATTCTCTTTCTTCCTCTCCTTTAACATCTCATTAGCTACTTTCATACTTTACTTTCCATGCTCTTTTAAGGGCTGACTTTCAGCGCCCTCTGACCTTCACCTCCAATTTTTGCCTCTGCTTACCTTCATTCCACAGTAAAACCTCAGTCAAAGAAAGCGAGTCTTATTGACCGAGGTTTTACCTGTCCATCAGAGGCTGTTAGATAACAACTTCTAATTCTATATTCTATATATTATAGTCTGAATTTACAAGCGGTCAAATACAAAGTTTAATTTGGTTCTACTTTAGTTAAGAAGGTATTCTTTCCATTCTTCATTTCAA